>CAMCFL010000050.1 GCA_945873715.1 Akkermansia muciniphila | reverse complement strand
GGGCCACCTTTCATCTCCCTTACTTCGATGCCGCCATGCGATGCGACGTGGCCGCCGATGGGAGTGTCCGTTACGCGAGCCAGCGGACGCATCGGGGCGTCGTGCCGGCGGAACTGCGCGGACGATACCGTCCGGTGGGGCCGGTGTTTTCGGCCCGGCCGGGAACCCTCGAACATTGGCTGACGGAACGGTACTGCCTCTTCGCCGCCGATGCGCAGGGAAGGTTGTATCGCGGGGACATCGCCCATGCGCCGTGGCCTCTGCAGGCTGCCGAGGCGGATCTGGAAGTCTGTCGGATGACCGGGTTGCTGGGGATCAATTTGCCGTCGGTGCCGGAGCATCTCCTGTTTGCGCGATCGCTCGACGTGCAGGCCTGGTGGTTGACTCAGGTGGGTTGATGTAGGCCGCCTGCCCTCAGGCGGCGATGGAGAGATGCGCCCGCTGGGGGCAGCGGGCCTACAAACGATCGATTCCCCCGGTCGAACGGGTCTGAAAATCCGGTTGCAAACGGAGCGGTGCGGCCTCCAACTGAACGTGTTCTTTGTACGGCTGCGCCCCTTGGGTGCGGCCACATGTCAGACACCATCGGAGTAGCGGGAACCCCGTGAGATTCGGGGACGGTTCCGCCACGGTATCGGGTTACAGACTCCCACGTCATGAGACAGCCACTGCATCGGTTCGCCGGTGTGGGAAGGCGGGAGCGAGGTTTGAAACCCGGAGTCCGGATATCGCGCCGAAGGTGCTCGTCAGGATCGAGAGCGGAGCCTTGGAAAAAACGTGGCCCGCGATCGGTCCCACTTCGCCGGCAAAGCGAAGGATGAGGCCAGGCCCGGCGCGTGTTGCGTCCGGGCATGCGAGATTTTGCTGCCTTCATTCTCACACTGCCGGGGATGAAGGCTTTTTTGTGGGCATCTCCGGCGTGAACCGGGGCGGCCTGCCATGGGTTTTCGTTTCCGGACTGGTCTCCTGATTCAGGAATACGCGCTCCGACTCTGACCGGGGCGCGGGGGAACTCGGAGATCGTTCATGAAGAAGTCTGTCTGCAGTGGTGGCCGGACCCGCAATGGGTTCGCGGTCGGTGTGGTGTCGTCTGTCGTGCTGCTGGCCTCGGCCGGATCCGTCCTCGGCCAGTATGCCGTGGAGGTGAAGCGCTACGAATCCGGGACCGGTTTCGCCACCGAGTTTGGCACCGGCGCCGGTTACACCACCCCGGCATCGATCCTCGGGGAACCCAGCCGGGTGACCCCGGGTTTGTTCGGCGGTCCAGTGGATCCATTCAGCGCTCCCTACCTCATCGAACAGGTCCTCTCGGTGGGAACCGTGGGCGTGGTCGAGGTTCGCCTCGATACCCCCGTCCGTCGCGATGCGTTGAACCCCTACGGCATCGACTTCCTCGTATTCGGCGCCGCGGGTTTCGTCATCACGAATGGTGACTACTCGGGCGGGGGCATCACCGACGGATCCCTCTATCGCGGCGGTCAGGCCGAAGCCCGTGTGTCGGTCAGCACCGACGGACTTCAGTACTTCACCCTCGACGGTTCCCTGTCTCCGATCCTCGACGCGATGTTCCCCACGGACGGTGCCGGGGATTTCACCGTGCCGGTGGATCCGTCCCTGACCCCGGCGAGCTTCTCCGGGTTGGGCTACACCGGGATCCGGGCGGCGTACGGTGGCAGCGGTGGCGGTGCCGGATTCTCGCTCGCGTGGGCTCGCGATGGAGTCGGTTCCCCCGTCGTTCTGGATTCCGTTGGATACGTCCGGATCGAGGTGCTGTCCGGCCAGGTGCTGCTCGACGGGGTGTCGACGGTGAGGCCCGTTCCCGAGGCCTCGACCTGGGTGCTGCTGGGGATCGGTTCGCTGGCACTGGTCGGATGGACGCGCCGGGGCGGATTCCGTTCTTCCCAACGATGAGCTCCTGCGGCGGGAATTGCGGGTGTGCTTCGGCCGCGGCGCCGCGCGAGGGGACGTCCTGTCCCCTGTGCGGCGGCTCGAATGCCTGCCAGATGACCACCGACGCCCCCTACAAGGGCCCTTGTTGGTGCATGCGCGTCGAGATGCCGGATTCCCTGCTGCGCCGCGTACCGTCCGGGGAGCGCGGTCGCACGTGCATCTGTCACCGGTGCGTGGCGGAAGCGCGCCGGGCCGAGAAGTGGATTCCCAAGGCGCGTGCCGGGGAATTCTACTTCACGGAGGACGGGCGCTTCGTGTTCACGGCGGACTATCATCTTCGCCGCGGCTACTGCTGTGGGAGCGGTTGCCGGCATTGCCCATTCGACGCCGAAGGTCGGCCGCGAGCCGAGGTGCTGGAGCAGGCAAGCCTGAAGGACGCATGAACCTCCGGACTGTCATGCGGGTTGGAGGTGCCGTCCTCGGCCTGTGGGCCGCGCTCGAGGGGGCAACCCTTCAGGCGCGGGAGGGATTCACCGAGGACTTCGCCTCCGATCCGCTCGTGTCCGGTTGGGCGATCGCCGGCGATGCCTCCCTGTTCCAGTGGGATCCCGCTGGTCAATCGCTCGCGGTGACTTGGGACTCTTCCCGGACGAACAGCTATTTCCATCGTCGGTTGCCCTCCGTGGTGACCGCGGCCGATGACTTCACCTTCGGATTCGACTTGGAACTGTCGGAGCACGCCGTCGGCATACACCCCGGCAAGCCTGGGACGTTTCAGATCGCGCTCGGCTTGATCCGGTTGGCCGATGCCACTGCCCCGGACTTCCAGCGCGGAGTGTTCCTGCGCTCGCGCAATCTCGTCGAATGGTCGTGGTTCGGGACGCAGCCGGACGGTGCCATCTCCGCGTCGTTGTCCCCGGCGGTGGTGCCGGCGGACGGACGGTTGCCGTGGGGCTATAGCGATACCTATCGGGTGCTGGAGACCGGGGTGCGATATGGGTTCGAACTGGGCTATACCGCGACCAACCGGACCTTGCGGATCCAGATGACGATCGACGGAGAGGCGGCGGCACCACTCGCTCCCGTGGTGTTGCCCCGGAACTTCACGGGGTTCCGCGTCGATGCGCTTTCCATCCATAGTTACAGCGACGCCGGACAGGATCCGTTGTACGCCGGATCGGTTCTTGCCACGGGGCGGATCGATCAGCTGCGCTGGAGCGGGCCCGGGCCGGCGGTGGACCGACTCCGATACGAGGGGAACGACATGCAGCGCCGGGTGGTTTTCTGGTCCAGGCGGGGCTGGCGTTATCAGCTGAGGGCGAGTGGCGACCTGAAGGAGTGGGACGATCTGGGCACGCCTACGGACGGCACGGGAGGGGAGTTGGTGTTGGAAGACCTGACCAAGCTGCTCGCACCGCAGCGTTACTATCGGGTGGAGGCTTTCCTGCCATGAACTTCGGGAGAAGCAGGGCCCGCCGCCTGGGGACAGGCGGCCTACACGACGCCAGGGACGCGGCATTCACCCTCGTGGAGTTGTTGGTGGTGCTGGCGGTGATTGGGCTGTTGGCAGGCCTGATGGTCCCCGGGTTGGCCCGCGGACGTCAGGCGGCGTTGGGAAGCCGATGCGTCAGCAACCTGCGGCAACTGGGCCTCGCCGCTCGCGTGTACTGGGATGATCATTCGGACCGCGCCTTCCCGGAGCGGGTGGCGCGTCGGGACGATGGATGGCGATATTGGTTCGGATGGTTGCAGGACGGCCAGGAGGGCGAGCGGCGGTTTGATGTCACCCAGGGAGTCCTTTGGCCTTACCTCGGCGGACGCGGCGTCGAGGTCTGTCCGTCCTTGGATCGGCTGGGAACCCGCTTCAAGTCCAAGGCGCGGGGCGCGGCCTTCGGCTACGCCTACAACCTGTTGATGGGACCGCGGGATCGCACGCCGGTCTCCCTGTCCCAGGTCCGGGATCCGTCCGGTCTGGCGGTGCTGGTCGACGCAGCGCAGGTGAATGATTTCCAGGAGCCCGCCTCGCCCGAGAATCCGATGCTCGAAGAGTTCTACTACTTCGGAACCAATCGCCTCGAAGCCACCATCCATTTCCGCCATGCCCTGCGCGCGCAGGCGACCTTCGCTGATGGCCATGTGGCCGCCGAACGCCCGCTGGCCGGCTCCCTCGACCCCCGCCTTCCAGGCCACCGGATCGGGCGGCTCGAATCGGCCCGCGTGGTGCCCTGACCCGATCCCGGGGCCGCGGGCGTCCCCGCCCGCCAGACCAGAAGCAGGCGCCCTCCAGGATCCGGGGGAAATGGGCGCTCCGCCCGTTCCTGGCAGGCCAGAACCACCGGGTGCAAAGCCTGTCTCCGAGGGATTCCGGCGCGACGGGGTCCCGCCCGATCCTGGATCACACTTTGGAAAGTGTGATCGTCACCGGCGGCGGTCTTCGGCCGCTGGGGAGGCAGTGAGGAGCGAGGCGGGCAAGGACGCCCGCGGTCCCGGGAAAGGCGAGTCCCCAGGACCGACTCGGGGAGCTTCGGACTCGCAGAGTTCGTCCCTCCGACGTCGTCCTTTCGAAGTTCCCTCCGCTGCGGTGCCCACTTCAAACTTTGATCTTTCGGCTGCGCCGGTGAACTGTGTTCGCCCATGCAGAAAGCCGGTGTGAAATACGTCCCTCAGTTGGCCACCTTGCCGGTCTATGTTCCCGGCCGTCCGATCGAAGAGGTCGCACGCGAACACGGACTGGATCCGACCAGCGTGATCAAGGTCGCCTCGAATGAGAATCCGTTGGGGCCATCGCCGAAAGCGGTGGCGGCGATGCGCGGGGTGCTGGATCAGTTGCATCTCTATCCCGATGGCAGCTCTCACCATCTCAAGAGGGCGCTGGCGGAGAAGCTGACGGTCGAACCGCCCAATCTCCTGCTGGGCAATGGATCCAACGAGGTGCTGGAGATGATCGGGCACGCTTTTCTGGAACCCGGCGCCGAGGTGGTGGTGTCGCAGTATTGCTTCGCGGTTTACCCGATCGTCACCGCCCTGTTCGGGGCCCAGTTGGTGACCGTGCCGGCGCGGGCCGACCTGGGGGCGGACATCCCGGCAATGCTCAGGGCGATCACGCCGGACACCCGGGTGTTGTTCCTGGCCAATCCGAACAATCCGACGGGAACCCTTTCGACGCGCGAGGAGATCAGCGTGCTGCTGGCCGGGGTGCCTCCGCATGTGCTGCTGGTGCTGGACGAGGCGTACATCGAGTACCTGGAGGATCCGGTGGATTGCCTTTCGCTGGTTCGGGTCGGGGTGCAGCCCAACCTCATGTTGGTGCGCACCTTCTCCAAGATCTTCGGTCTGGCCGGCATGCGTCTGGGTTATGGCATCGGCGCGCCGGAGGTCATCGCGGCCATCGAGAAGACCCGCGAACCCTTCAACATCAATTCCATCGCCCAGGCGGGTGCGTTGGCGGCGCTCGGCGACGCCGAGCACCTGGGCCGGACCCGCGTGATCAATCGGGAAGGATTGGTCTTTCTGCAGGGCGCATTCCGTCGGATGGGTCTCCGCTATGTGCCGTCCCAGGCGAACTTCGTGCTGGTGAAGGTCGGCGACGGGCAGCGGGTTTTCGCCGCGATGCAGAAGCTCGGCGTGATCACCCGACCCATGGGCGGGTATGGTCTGGGCGAATGGCTGCGGATCTCGGTGGGGTCTGCATCGGAGAATCGGCGATGTCTCGCCGCGTTGGGCCAGGCTCTCGGGAAACCGGTTCCCGCCGAATAGACGCCTCACCTTTCAATCTCAGAACCGGAGTTTTATCCGCAGATGGCGCAGACTCCGCAGATAGAGGAGGCCTTTGGAGGCGTCGAAGACGAATTGGCGGGCTCACCCCGCGGGTGAAGATGATTTGGCGGAAAACGGCTTCGTTATCTGCGCCATCTGCGGATAGAATTCCGGGTTTCAGATTCAGACCGGCTCCCCAATGTCTTCCTCAGATCCCAAGGAATCGATCCCGCCGCTTCCGGACACCCCGGCGGCGCAGCGTGCTCGGAAGTGGCTGTTCCGGTCGTTGTTCCTGCTCGTGCTGATCAATGTCGGGTTGCTGGCCTGGGTGCTGCTGACGGGATGGCTCAAGTCCTCCGCGCCATGAGCACCAGATCCTGTTCCTCGCCTTCGAGGATCCGGGCGCCGCGCTTGCGTCCTTCCTCCACGAACCCTTGTCGCTGGTACAGCGCAATGGCGGTGGTGTTGTGCGCGTAGACTTCGAGTTCGATCCGGTGAAACCCCCGCGCGGGACAGGCTGCCAGCGCGGTGCTCATCAATGCGGTGCCAATGCCCAGGCCGCGCCAACCAGCCAGGACGCCCATGCCCAACTGACCCACGTGGCGGAATTCCTCCCACGAGCGCGGCGCGATGATGTCGCACCACCCGACAATCTCCCCGTTGGCCAGCGCGGCGACGAAATGGGGATTCCCGATCACCAGGTTGGCGCGGATGAAATCGTCGGTGGCACGGATCCCGAATCCCTCGGTGGCGGCGAGCCACAGCCGTTCACGGGCCACGGCATCGACGCAATCGGCGACGCTGGCGGCGTCCCGGGTTTGCACGGCCCGGATGATGACATCGGTGGGAGGCATGTCGGCCGCCAGCCTAGCGAAAGGGGGGGCGGCGGAGCCATCACGACCGATCCAAAAACTCTCGGACGAGCATGCGGGTCCGTGAGGCGGAGGGAGACAATGGGGTCGCGTCTATATTGTTGACTATTGGGCTCACCCCAGTGCGGGCAGGAATGTCGACTTCGAGATGGTCAACAATATAGACGCGACCCCATTGGTGTGAGGCGGCGGGGCGAGGACGCCCGAAGATTGCCTCTGCCCCCGAGCGGCCGGGGACGGCCGCGGCCAGAGGCCAGAGGAAAGGTCTGTCTCGTTGTTTGCGGGATTTCAGGAAGCTGCTACTTCAATGGGCGACGTTTCGGACGAACCTAAAAACAGATCCTGTATCATGAGTGATGTGACCCTTGCCCGCGTGGGCCAACCGGTGCCCGCCTTCGAATTGGAAACCTACGAGCCTGCCCAGGGTGACTTCGGCAAGTTCTCCCTCGCCGCCACCCAGGCGGCCGGGCGCTGGACGGTGCTGGTGTTTTACCCGGCCGATTTCACCTTCGTCTGCCCGACTGAGTTGGCCGACCTGGCGGAGAAGCACGCTGCGCTGGTCGCGTTGGGCCTGGAAGTGGTGGGTGTTTCCACCGACACCAAGTTCGCCCATCTGGCCTGGTTGGGTGCGGAGAAGTTGCTGGCCGGCGTGAAGTACACCCTGGCGGCCGACCCGACCGGCAAGGTGTCGAAGCTGTTCGGTGTGTACGACGAAGGTTCCGGTCTGGCGCTGCGCGGCACGTTCATCATCAACCCGGCCGGCGTGCTGGTCTCGAGCGAGATCAACTTCTACAACGTCGGACGCAACGCCGACGAACTGCTGCGGAAGGCCGAGGCGAACGTGTACCTCGCGAAGCATCCTTCCGAAGCCTGTCCGGCCAAGTGGAAGCCGGGTGGCAAGACGCTCACCCCAAGCAAGGACATGGTCGGCAAGGTGTACGAGGCGCTCCAGTAAGCCTCCCTCGGACCCGGCGCATCGGGTCCCTCCCGGGACCGCGGGCGTCCTCGCCCGCTGCCTTCTTCCACATGCCTGAGCGGCCGGGGACGGCCGCGCCCCCCGGTTTCAGTCGGCACCCGCTCACACCCGCCAGCCGGCCGGATAGCTCTTCGTGAGGAGGGCATCCGCGCCGGCGTCCCCGGTCCGCAGGCGCTTGGCATCCCATTGGATCTTCCGGCCGGTGCGGATGGCGATGTTCCCGAGCAGGACGGCCTCGGTGACCGGGCCGGACACCTCGAAGTTCGACGGGGCCTTCGGCCCCCCTTTGCAGGCCGCGATCCACTCGTTGTAGTGGCCCTGCTCCCAGTCGGAATGCTTGGCGAAGAGCTCGGGGGCGGACTTGAATTGATTGAGGGGAGTGCCACTCAAGAGGCGTCCGCCGCCTTCGTATGAGGTCACCAGCGTGTCCCGGTCCCCGATGAGGATGACGCCGTTTCCGTCGGTGATCTTTCCGCCGCCCAACTCCGATGCCGGCCGCTTGCCGCCATCGTACCAGACCACCTTCAGGGCGGGTTGCTTCCCCAGGGCGGGAAATTGGTAGGTGACCTTGGACCACAGGGGAGCCGACTCGGGGGTGTTGCCGGCAGACTCGGCTTCGACCGAGGTGGGGTGACGGATCTCGAAGGCCAGGGCGAGGAGGTTGAACAGGTGACATCCCATGTCGCCGAGTGCGCCGGTCCCGAAATCCCAGAATCCCCGCCAGGCGAACGGATGGTAGCCGGCGGCGTAGGGGCGTTGAGGAGCAACGCCGAGCCACAAGTCCCAGGCGAGAGAAGGGGGCGCTGCGCCGCCGGGGGCGGGTCGTTGCAGACCCTGTCTCCAGAAATTGCCGGGACGATCGGTCCAGAGGTGGGCTTCGCGGACGGTGCCGAGGGCCCCGGCCCGGACGATCTCTGCCTCGCGCCGGAGTGGACCGTGGCCCATGCCCTGGTTGCCCATCTGGGTGGCGACCTTCGCGCGGCGCGCGGCCTCGGTCAGTTGACGGGCTTCCCAGACGGTGTGGGTGAGGGGTTTCTGGCAGTAAACGTGTTTCCCCAGTTTGAGCGCGGCCATGGCCGGCGGGAAATGCATGTGGTCCGGAGTGGAGACGGTCACGCCATCGAACCCATTGCCGAGGGCGTCGTACAGGGCACGCCAGTCGGCGGACTTCTTCGCCGAGGGGAACTTTCCGGCCGCTTGGGCAAGACGTCCGGAGTCCACGTCGCACAGGCCCACGATGGTCTCGCCGGCAACCTTGTTCACGTCGGTCCAACCCTTCCCGCCCACCCCGACGGAGGCGAGATTCAGTCGTCCGTTGGCACCCAGGACGCGAAGTCGGGAAACCATGGGGAAGACAACGGCTGCGGCGGTTGCGCGACGCAGGAATGTCCTGCGGGGAATCGAGAGGTGGGACATGGGGGGAGGTTGGCAGGGGAGAGAGCCCGGTTGCCAGTTTCCAGATGACAGAAATGTGAATGGGGAGGGACGAGCCGGAGGGACGAGTTCCACGAGTCCGATGCTCCGGGCTGACAGCTCACTCGGGTCCGACGGGGGGGGACGCACGTGGAAGAGGATTGCCCACGAATCACACGAAGAACGCCCATCCTACCGCTGGCTTCGTGTGATTGGTGTGATTCGTGGGCGCCGCAGGTTCAGGGAAGGGTCGCGGACTCGCGGAGCCCGTCCGATTCCTTCTGGCAACTGGCCTCTTGAAACTGGGTTCTTCCCGGTCACCACCACGCGTTGGTGGGGTTGGGTGCGGCGCTCCAGAAGGGGTCGGAATCTGGGCGGGTGGGAAACTTGTAGCCTTCGACGTGCATGTCGCCGAAGAGGACGTTGGCGAGGCTCTTGCCCTTGTAGTTGTGCCAGAGACTCTTGTTTTCGGTCCAACCGCGGTTCGGATGCCAGATCCAGTCGCCCTGGATGATCTTGTTGACGGGGCTGATGGCGATCTCCGAGCTCTTCATGGAATTGCCGAAGTAGGTGTTCGCCCCGGCGCCAATGTCGCCGGTCACCCTCTTGGTGCGGGCGAAATCCGCCGCCCATTCCATGAGGTAACTGTTGCCGAACTGGAGATAGCAATTGGTGGTCCGGATCCCCCGGACCCGGTCGGAGAAGATGTCGCCGCGGTCAGATGGGCATCGGAAGATCTCAGGGCTTCCCTGATACCGATAGAGCGGCCGATTGGTCATGGCGACGAACACATCGTAGCGACCGTCCTTGCCGCCGGAAGAGGCCCAGTCGCGGCAGAGCGGCAGGTTGTCGCGGTTGTCGTCGGCGTACATCATGAAGGCGTATCCCACCTGCTTCTGGTTGGAGATGCACTTCACTGCCATGGCCTTGGATTTCGCCCGCGAGAGTGCGGGGAGCAACATACCCGCAAGGATCGCGATGATGGCAATGACCACCAGCAGTTCGATCAGGGTGAACGCCAGGATCCGGTACCGTGCCGGACTGGGTGTACTGAGCCGGGTGCAATCCGAGGGGAGCATCCCCGATCGTGGCGAGGACGGGGCTTCGGATTCAAGCCCCTGTTTCGGGGGGCTCGGGAGAGGGTGCATCTTGAGTTTGTGGTCACCGTTGCAGGCCCGCTGCCCTCAGCGGGCGTTCTCACATCGCCGCCTGAGGGCAGGCGGCCTACATCCATGCCAAACTCAAGATGCACCCCATGGGAGAGTGGCCCGTTTCCAGAAGTTCCAGATCTCATGACCGGGAGTCTTAAGCCACCCGTCACGGACTCGCGGAGCTCGTTCCTCCGGTTGGCTGGTCCTTCTGGCAACTGGCGATTCGGAACTGGGAACTCCCATGTCCCAAGTCACGGACATGTAACCAGGTTGCCATGATCCGGTCCCGTGACTGGCGCACGGTCGAAGTCTATGGCGAAGGTCCTCGTGGTCGAAGACGAGTCCGATATCCGGCAGATGCTGGTGCAGCACCTGCGCGGTGCCGGGTTCGACGTGGTCGGGGTCGGCACGGCAACCGCTGCTCTGGAATCCGCCCGGACCGAGGGCCCGGATCTGATCCTGCTCGACTTGATGTTGCCGGACATGGACGGCTTCGAGGTCTGCAAGCGGCTTCGGCGGGATCCGCTGACCGAGCGGATCCCGGTGGTCATGGTGACCGCCCGCGGATCGGAGATGGACCGGGTGCTGGGTCTCGAACTCGGGGCGGACGACTACATCACCAAGCCTTTCAGTCCGCGGGAGCTGGTCTTGCGGATCCGTCGCAGCATCGAGCGGCAGAATCCCGCGCCGGCCAATGGGGATCTGCTGGCCTTCGGGGAATTGACCATCGACGTGCCCGGGCATCGTGTTCTTGTCCGGGGTCGCAGCGTGGACATCACCGCGACGGAGTTCCGGTTGTTGACGGTTCTGGCGCGTCGTCGGGGACGGGTCCAGACCCGGGAACATCTCCTGCAGGAAGTCTGGACCCACGGTGAACGCGACGAGATCGACGTGCGCACGGTGGACACGCATGTGCGCCGGTTGCGGGAGAAGCTGGGTGTGGCGGCCGACCTGGTGGAGACGGTGCGAGGGGTGGGGTACCGGTTCGGGGGTGGGTAAGCCCAGAGAACGAGGGTACTGGCGGCTCGCCGGTACGGAGAGGAAGTTTGAGGGAGGGGCAAGCTGCCCCTCCCCCCGATTGAGGTGGGGAAGAAACGACCGGCAGGCTGCCGGCTCCCCCGTCTTTGGGGCGGGGAGAGCCTAGACCAGGTGGCGGCCTAGGATGCGTTCCGCGAGATCGCCGAGGTCCGACACGGGTTCCATTCCCACCACCAGATCGGATTGGAGCGAATAGACCGTGGAGCAGCCGGCTCCGAGCGCAGCCTGCGCGTCGATGGCGGTTCCCACCACCTTGACCACCCGCGCGTCAGAACCCAGGCCACAACGGCGGCGCA
>CAMCFL010000049.1 GCA_945873715.1 Akkermansia muciniphila | reverse complement strand
AAACCTTGGACTCCGAAAGCCCGGAATTCAGCAGGCTACGGACCAGCGCCAGCTTTCCCGTCCGGCGACCCGTCGAATCCCCTCCCGAAGCTTGCGCCACGCGATGTGCAGCGATCACCCGCGCGACGGGATTCCCAGCTTCCAGCCAGGGCGTCAGATCGATCTCCGACAGTTTGCAGATCGGGAAGTCGAAGGACAGGTCGCATCCGCACTCGCGCCGTTCGTAACGGCTGGGTTTCCAGGCAGGATGCGGGTCGGCGAGGACCGCAACGCTGACGACCGGCAGCTGGAACCGGTCGAGGATCCGGTAGTAGTAGCGGAACATGCGCTCGGCGAGGGCATCGTCGCGCTGCGCCTGAACCTCGGCATGGATCAGGATCCATTCGCCGGACCCGTCGCGCCGACGAACCTCCACCAGTTTGTCGGCGCGGGCGCGGCCGGACTCGGCCTCGCGGACGACCTCCTGAAGTTCGGTGTCGAGGAAGCGGAAGGGGATGGACCAATCGATTTCCGCGGCGATGGCGGGGAAGGCGAGGGCGATGAACTCTGGAAGGAACCGTTCCAGGGTTTCCTTCCAGGCACCGTCGTAGTCGATGGCTTCGGTATCGATGCCGAGATCTACGCCGGCGCGGCGTGGAGGTTACAGGGGCTGCCGCCGCCCGTGCTCAAACCAGATCGAAGAGCAGCGCCTCGGATCCGGCCTCACCCTGGATCTGATGTTCTCCGGGGCGTTCGGTGGAGCCGGCATCGCCCGCTTCCAGTCGGGTGTCGTCGAGCCAGACGGGCCCTCGGATGACCTGCAACCACAGGCCGCGACCCGACCGGAGCGCATGCGGGATGACGCCATCGGCGGTGGGTCGGAGCAGGTACACGTCGGCCTCCTGGCGGATCTGGGCCGAGCCATCCCGGCCATCAGCCGAGATGACCAGGACCTTGGGGGCGGAAGCCTCTTCCGGGAGTGGATGCCACTCGGTGTAGGAGGGCTTGAGTCCGAGGGCGCGGGGCCGGATCCAGATCTGCAGGATATGGGCGGGGTCAGTGGGAGAGGGATTGAACTCGCTGTGCTGGACGCCGGTACCGGCACCCATCAACTGGATGTCTCCCGGCTTGAGGACGCGGCCGTTGCCCATGCTGTCGCGATGCTGGAGGGCTCCCTCCAGGATGTAGGAGAAGATCTCCATGTCCCGGTGCGGGTGGGTGGGAAACCCGCCGCCCGGGGCGATCACATCCTGATTGATCACCCGCAGGGATCGGAACCCCATGTGGGCAGGATCGTGGTAGTCGGCGAAGGAGAAGGTGTGCCGTGAATCGAGCCAGCCATGATCAGCGTGGCCCCGATCGGAAGAACGACGGATCGTTGTCATGGGGGCATCATGAACGTCCCATCGCCCGGGCACAAATTCCGGACGATGGGCGTGAGCCATCCATTGCAGGGCGTCGTCAGGCCAGCAGTTCCTTCACCACCCGGGATTCCTCGACGCCGGTGAGGCGGGCATCCAGGCCCTGGACCCGGAAGGTGAACCGATCGTGCTGGATGCCCAACAGATGCATGACGGTGGCGTGGAAGTCGCGGATGTGAACGGGGTTCTCGACGATGTTGTAGGAGAAATCGTCGGTCTGACCATGGATGACACCACCGCGGGAGCCGCCGCCGGCCATCCACATGGTGAAGCAACGGGGGTGATGATCGCGCCCGTAGTTCTCCTTCGAGAGGCCGCCCTGGCTATAGATGGTCCGGCCGAACTCGCCGCCCCAGATGATGAGGGTGTCCTCGAACAGACCGTGGCGCTTGAGGTCCTGGATCAGGCCGTAGGTGGGTTGATCAATGTCGCGGCACTGGGACGGCATGCGTCCGTTGACGTTGGCATGGTGATCCCAGTTGTTGTGGTAGATCTGGACGAAGCGCACGCCTCGCTGGACCAGACGTCGGGCGAGAAGCGCGGTGTAGGCAAAGGAACCGGGTTTGCGGGCTTCGTCACCGTAGAGTTGGTAGGTGGACTCAGGTTCCCGGGTGATCTCGGTCAGTTCGGGAACGCTCGACTGCATGCGGAAGGCCATCTCGAACTGCTGGATCCGCGTGTGGGTCTCGGGATCTCCCACGGCCTTGTACGCCATCTCGTTGAGCTCGCGAAGACCGTCGAGCTGACGGCGACGTTGCCCGGAGGCAACGCCGGGCGGATTGTTGATGAACAGGATCGGGTCTCCCGCGGAACGGAACGAGACACCGGCGTGTTCCCCGGAGAGATAGCCGCTGGACCACAGTCGCGCCGAGATCGCCTGCAGCTGTTCCTTGTTCGACGGTTCCGCCACCAGGACGCAGAAGGTGGGAAGATTCTGATTCAGCGATCCCAGCCCATAGCTCATCCACGAACCGAGGCAGGGACGGCCGGTGACCATGTTTCCCGTCTGCATCGCGGAGATCGCAGGTTCATGGTTGATCGCTTCCGTGTGCATGGACCGGATGAAGGCCATGTCATCCACACACTTTGCCGTCCAGGGAAGGAGTTCGGTGACCCACATGCCACTCTTCCCGTGCCGCGCGAACCGGTACTTCGAAGGCGCGATGGGGAATCGCGACTGGCCGGACGTCATGGTGGTCAGGCGTTGACCCTGCCGGATCGAATCGGGCAGATCCTTGTCGTACCACTTCTCCATCTCCGGCTTGTAGTCGTAGAGATCCATCTGTGACGGACCCCCGACCATGTGGAGATAGATGATGTGCTTCGCCTTGGCGGCAAAGTGAGGGAGATCCGATCGGCCTCCCGCCACGGAGTCCGCCAGCGCGCCCCCCATGCCTCCCATCAACTGGGCGAGTGCGGCGGTGCCGAGCACGTTGCGTCCCCGGGCGAAGAACTGGCGCCGGGTCTGGTGGCGTGAGAATTCGTCGAAAAGGCTCATGGTCGGGAACTACTTGTTGAGGACTTCGTCCAGGTTGAGGAGTTGGTTGGCCACCAGCGTGAAGGCGGCGACATCAGCGGCAGGAAGTCCGCTGTCGGGCTTGGTTTCCCCGTAGGCCAACAGCTTCGCTGCTTCGTCCAGATGCGCGGCGTAATGGGCGCGGAGATCGTTGAGGGTGGCCAGGACAACGGCGGTCTCGGCGTCCTTCAGCGGCCGAAACAGGATGCGTCGGCCCAATTGTTCCACCGCCCGACGATCGTCGCCGCGGTGCAGTCGGAGGATGCTCTGGGCCAGGACACGGGCGGCTTCCATGAACTGGATGTCGTTGAGCGTGGCCAGTGCCTGCAGCGGGGTATTGGTGCGCTCACGACGCACGCTGCAAGTCTCGCGGCTTGGAGCATTGAACACGTCCATCATCGCTGGCGGTGCCGCGCGCTTCCAGAAGGTGTAGAGGCTGCGGCGATAGAGCGAATCGCCCTGGTCGCGCTGGTAACGCCGGGTGTTGCTTTCCGGCATCGCCACCGCCTCCCAGACCCCGTCGGGTTGGTAAGGCTTCACGCTGGGGCCGCCCACCTTGCGGCTCATCAGCCCCGACACGGCGAGTGCGTAGTCCCGCACCATCTCGGCGTCCATCCGGAAGCGCGGACCCCGGCTGAGGTAACGGTTGGCCGGGTCCTTCTCGATCTTCGTCGCCGTGACCATGCCGGATTGACGGTAGGCCGCCGAGGTCACCATCAGCCGGAAGAGGTGCTTCACATCCCAACCGCTCTGCTGGAACTCGACCGCCAGCCAGTCGAGCAGTTCCTGGTTCGCCGGGGGGTCGCCCACGACGCCGAAATCTTCAGTCGTGCGGACGATTCCAGCGCCGAAGATCTCCTGCCAGAAACGGTTCACCGTCACCCTCGCCGTCAGCGGATTCTCCGGAGCCACGATCCATCGGGCCAGGCCCAAACGATTGGTGGGTGCCCCGGGTGGCATCGGGTTCAGCACGGAGAAAGGTCCCGCCACGACCGTGTCACGCGGTTTGTCGTATTGACCGCGGAACAGCACCTTCGCGGTCGGCATCGAGTTCATCTTCTCCTGCTGGACGTGCGACACGGCGCTGCGGGAGCGGATGGTTTCCCGTTCGGATTCGAGACGGGCCAGTTCTTCGCGGGTGAGCAGGTATCCCGAATCGCGTTGATTGAGGTAGAATTCGTATAGCGCCTCGGTTTGCGGGGCCGACCGCCGCTCCGCCGGCAAGGCAAGCAGGAGTCGGGTGGGCGTATCCTCGGCGAGCGAACGGACTTCATCCGGATCCAACGTCCGGCCATACACGCGGACGTCCTGCACCTCGCCGTTGACCAGGTGCTGATCCTTGCTGCGTTGACCCACCCGAAGAGGGGTCTTGGTGCGGAGCGTCCCGGTCAGGGTTTCGACCTCCGCCCGGGTTTTCGCGGGTCGACCGTTGATGAAAATCCGGAGGCCAGCCGCCTTCCCGGAACCGTCGTAGGTCATGAAGACATGCTGCCAGTCCCCCGGCCGGAGAGGGTTCTCGGTGGTGACCACCTTGAGCGCGTTCGCCGGCCATTGGTGCACCAGGTGCACCGCATAGTTGCGGTCGTGCGTGAACAGGTCCCATCCACGGAATTCATCGGACTGATCCATGCGCGCCAGGACTGACTGATGCGTCCCGGCACCCGGCACACGCACCCAGGCGCCGTAGCTGAAAGACTGGTCCCGCTCGAAGTCACCGGCGTCACCCAGGTTCGGTGACGTCTCGGGGGTGAGGACGAGGGCCGGACCCAGTTTCCCATCGGGCTTCCAGGTAGACGCCTTCGACGTGGGGACCTGCGATGTCGGTCCGTGGGCAATGGAGAGGTGATCGCCGGCCCCGTCGTTCAGGATCGCATGAACGAGGAGATTGGAAACGGAAGGACCCACCCCGATCGATTCCGGTGCCGTGGATTTCATCCATGCCTCGAAGTCACCCCGGGAGTCCCGACGACGGTTCTCGAGCCGTTTCTTCACCCCGCCCACTTCCTCCGGCAGGGACTTCCATCGGGCCTGGTCCCGCTCCGTCTGGGGAACGATGACACTGGGATTGGAATCCTTCACATTTCCGTCAAAGCCGCCCTGCGTCGTGTTCCGGAAATAGGCGGCCATCGAGTAGAAGTCGCGGGTGCTCAGGGGATCGAACTTGTGATCGTGACACACCGCACAGTTGGCGGTGAGTCCGAGCCAGACCCACGAGGTCGTCTCCACCCGGTCACGCGCGTAGTTCGACAGGTTTTCTTCCTCAATGGTCCCACCTTCGTTGGTGGTCATGTTGCATCGATGGAACCCGGTCGCGATCCGCTGGTCCTCGGTCGGATTGGGCAGGAGGTCTCCGGCGATCTGGTCGACCGTGAACCGGTCGAAGGGTTTGTTGGCGTTGAACGCGCGGATGACCCAGTCGCGGTAGGGGTACATCTCCCGGTAATTGTCGAAGTGCAGCCCGTGGGTGTCGGCATAACGGGCCGCATCCAGCCAGGAACGTCCGCGATGTTCGCCCCAGGCCGACGACTCCTGCAGTCGTTGCACGTAGTTTTCGTAGGCCTTCGGGGATGAGTCCCGGACGAACCCTTCCACTTCCTCCGGCTTCGGAGGGAGGCCGGTGAGATCCAGCGCCGCGCGGCGGGCCAGCGTCCGGCGGTCCGCCTCCGGCGCGGGCGTCAGGCCCATCGCCTCCAACCGCGAAAGCACGAAGGCATCGATGGGATTGCGGACCCAACCGGTGGTCTTCACCGACGGCACGGACGGGCGCTCTGGCTTGATGAAGGCCCAGTGCGGTTGCCACGGCGCGCCTTCTTCGATCCACCGTTTCAAGGTCGCCCGCTGCTCCGCCTTCAATTCCTTGTGCGACTCCGGCGGAGGCATGAGGTCGTCCGTGTCCGACGTCGTGATGCGGCTCCACAATGCGGATTTGGCGGGGTCACCCGGGGTGAGGACCGGACCTTCCTTCTTCGTTCCGCCGTAGAGACCCTCCCGCGTGTCCAGACGCAGCCCGGCCTTGCGTGTGCCGGAATCCGGGCCGTGACAATGGAAGCAGTTGTCTGAAAGCAGCGGTCGGATATCGCGGTTGAACTGAAGCACGGGCGTCGCCGCCCCGACGGAAGCCGAGGCCACGCCGAGTGCCAGCACCGCCGCCCACCGTCGCAACGCCCGCCCCCCTGATTCGGAACCTGTAGTACGCATCTTCGAAACCTGTATCTGAAACCTGACCGGATGTGGCCCCGGCGGATTCACGTCCGTTTATGGCACACTCAAGCCCTCCGGGTCATCTCCCCGATCCACCCGCCGATTGACGAACCCCAACCCTGAATGGCTGCAAGCTCAGCTGCCTGGGCCTGGTGCCTTGGCCGGCCGCCTGGAGGGACGAGCCCCGCGAGTCCGTGGCAACCGTTGTAGGCCCGCTGCCCTCAGCGGGCGTTCCTTCATCGCCGCCGGAGGGCAGGCGGCCTACACCCGCAGATGCCCCCATCCCTGCGAACCGGCCGCGACCATTGACATTATCTGTTTGGGTGTTATCACACAGTTCGAAAGTTCGCAATGCCCGCCGCCCTCCACCTCCAACTTGATCCACGTTCCGGCATCCCGGCGTATCGACAGTTGATGGATCAGGTGAAGTATTACATCGCCGGCGGCACGCTTCGTCCGGGAGATCAACTGCCCTCCATCCGCGAATTGGCGTCGGCCCTGGCGGTCAATCCAACCACCGTCGTCCGGGTTTATACCGAGCTCGAACGCGAAGGGGTGCTGGAGATGCGGCACGGAAAAGGGGCGTACGTGGCCCTGCAATCGCCCGGTCTGGCACCGGCGGAGCAGGATCAGGCCATCCGCCGATCGGCTCGTCAGTTGGCTCTGGAGGCATCCCAGTTGGGGATCGCCGCCGGTCGGGTCGTGCAGGTGGTCCGGGAGGAACTGGCAGCCTTGCAAAAGCCGGAGCCCGCCGGACAGAACGAACCGGTGAAGTTTTCGGTGGTGTCCGGTGGATGACGTTCGAACGCGGCACCGAGCCGCTGGAGGTGCTCAATGAACGCGCCGATCACAGCAAAAGGCCTGACAAAAACCTTCCGGGGGGTCGTGGCGGTCAACGGCCTTGATCTGCGGGTCGAGCGGGGAATGGTGTACGGGTTGATCGGGAGGAACGGGGCAGGCAAGACAACCACCCTCCGGCTATTGATGGGTTTGTTGCGCCCGGATGCGGGCGAGGCCCAGTTGCTGGGGCGGGACTGGTGGACGGCAACGGCGGCGGAGCGGCAGCGGGTGGCCTACGTGGCGCAGGCGGGACGACCGCCGGACTGGATGGCCCTGGAGGATCTAAGCCGGTATTCGGCACATTTCTTCGAGCGCTGGGATCGCGGTCTGGCGCGCGAACTGGCGGGACGCTGGGAACTGCCCTGGAACAGGCCTTTGGGACGGCTTTCCGGCGGACACCAGCGTCTCGCCGCACTCGTTGTGGCCCTGTCGGCAAGGCCGGATGTCCTCCTGCTGGACGAGCCGGCGGCGGGCCTGGATCCAGTGTCGCGTCGTGATCTCCTGCGCAGTCTGGTCGAGGCCCTGCTGCGGACCGACGGGTGCACCGTCCTGTTGAGCACCCATCTGCTGGCCGACGTGGAACGGTTGGCGACCCACGTCGGGATCCTGGATCGGGGGCGTATCGTCGGTTCCGGTGCGGTGGAGGATTGGCAGCGGACCATGCGGCGGGTGCAGGTGGTCTATCCGGGGGTGGATGTGCCGGCGGGAGCTGAAGTGCCCGGGGCGTTGAGAAGCACCCGTCTGGGACCGGTCCTGACCGCCATTGCGCGCGTCTCCGATGACTCACAACTCGACGGAATACGGTCCGTGCCCGGGGTGCGGGTGAATCTCTTTCCGATGACGTTGGAGGAATTGTTCGTCGAATGGTTTGAGCCCGGGGTGGTGGATGGGACGATGTCCGGTCCGGGCACCCTGGGGCCATATGGTTTTTGGGGCCGGTTCGGTGGTCTTGCCGGGGATGTGCCAGATCATCGTGTGGGTAACGGCGTCACCTCGGCCATCGGTCCCGCTGGGCGGGAACGCGATGCGAATGACACCGAGCCGGCCCCGTACCCGGAGACCGCAGATCCGCGTGCGGATTGAACACTGCCGGGACGCCGAGGCGTCACGGCGACCACTTTGAGGAAGACATGAACAACCGACGATTCGGCCTCCTGAGGCTGGGCTTGCTGGCTTGGCTGGTGGCCCTTGCCTCCCCGCAGGCCCTTGCCGGCAAGGATCCTGTGATCACACGGATCCGGCCGGATGGCACCAACCTCCTGGTGACGGTCCAACTTCCGGAGGGATGCCGCCGGATCAGTCTCGAAAGCCGGCCCCGCCTGGGTGCGGGAGCCTGGGTTCCGCGCAAGGACCACTGGCCGGCGGAAGGCGTGGCAGAAGTCATCTTGACCGTGCCGATCCAGGCCGAAGTGGAGTTGCTGCGGGCTCGGGGTGAGACGGCGGCAGAACTGCCGTTGCCCGCCTCCTTCTTCAGCGGGACCCGTGAGTTCTCCGCGGTGGTCTCCACCAATTCCGCCGTGCCCGGCGGGGATGCCGCCGTGAATCTGGGTGCCGGTCCCCCGACGACCGAGGTGCGGGGTTCCGAGACGGGTTCGGGCCGGGCGGTCGTGGAGTCCGACATCTGGCAGATCGATGGTTCGACCCTCTACTTTTTCAACAGTGCGCGCGGCTTTCAGGTCATCGATCTGGCGAATGTCGATCAGCCCGTGCTTCGCGGAACGCTGTCCTTCGCTGCCCAAGGGGAACAGATGTACCTCCTCCCTGGCGGAGCCCCGGACGACCGATGGGTCGCGCTTCTGACTTCCAGCGCCTGCGATTCGGCGTCGGGCGAAGTCCTTTTGGTCCGGGTGCGCAACGGGATTCCCGAGCTGGGACCGCGCCTGTCCTTTGCCGGTCAGATCCGCGAGAGCCGGATGGTGGGTTCCGCCCTGTATCTTGCCACCTACCGGTGGAGCGTGCAGCCGGTGTCGCCGACCGACCCGACCCAGGGATCCGTTTGGCGTGCGGAGACCGGAGTGGTCTCGTTCGATCTCGTCGATCCGGCGAACCCGATGGCACGGGGCGAGAAGGTCATCGCGGCCAATCCCGATGCGATCCAGGCGACTGACCGCTTCCTCTTTGTCGCCACCAGCGGGCCGGCGACCGGGGTGGATGATCCGCTCCAACCCATCTGGCTCCGGCCGGGGGTTCATGGGGTGACGGTGTTTGACATCGCCGATCCCACGGGCGTGGTCGCGCAGATGGGGTCGGCCCAGGTGCAGGGCCGGGTGACGGACAAGTTCAAGATGAACCTGCGGGATGAAGTGCTCACGGTGGTTTCTTCCCGGGACGCGGAATGGCGGATGGTGACCCGGACCAATTGGTACACCCGGGAGTACGGTCCAAATGGCGAGCGTCTGGTCCCGCCGGTGGTGGAGAAGCAGGTGTACAACGCCTATGAACAGGCCTCGCCGATGTCCACCTGGCTGCAGACCTT
The DNA here is from genome assembly GCA_945873715.1 of Akkermansia muciniphila. Lineage (GTDB taxonomy): Bacteria > Verrucomicrobiota > Verrucomicrobiia > Limisphaerales > UBA9464 > UBA6176. The sequence goes on along the minus strand of CAMCFL010000049.1, from coordinate 2,076 downwards.
CAGCCTCGCGACCCCGACGACCCCGTTGCCATTGGGCCAGCTCAAGATCATCGAGAACGAATCCCTCTTCGCCACCCGCTTCGTCGCCGATCGCGCTTACGTCGTGACGTTCCGGCGGATTGATCCGCTTTGGATCATTGATCTCTCCAACCCGCTCACCCCGGCCATTCGCGGGGAACTTCAGATCCCCGGCTATTCCAGCTACCTCGAACCGGTGGGCTCCAACCGCCTGTTGGCGGTCGGAGTGGAGCAGGGGAATGCCACGGTGGCGCTCTTCGATGTGGCCGACGAGACCAAGCCCACCCAGCTGAGCAAGGTGTTCCTCGGCACGGGTTGGTCGTGGAGCGAGGCCAATTCGGATGAAAAAGCCTTCAAGTACCTGCCGGAGCTCGGGCTCGTGCTGGTCCCGTGGCAGGGCTATGAAGACGGCCAGTACATCCAGGCGATGCAGTTGGTCGATTACTCCGGCGATCGTCTGGTGAAACGCGGGATCATCCCGCATCGACTCCAGGCGCGTCGCGCGACCGCCCTCTCGGATCGGCTCCTCTCGCTCTCCGGCCAGGAATTGCTGGTGGTCGATGCCGCCGATCGCGACAAACCCGTCGTCAAGGCCGAGCTCGACCTCTCGCTGGTCGTCAGCCGGGTCCGGGTCGATGGCGATCGTCTGGTGCTCCTGAGCGCGACCAGCAGTTCGATTCCCACCGTGCGCCGCGTGGCATCGGCGGCACCGGAGGTCGTGCTGGGTTCGCTGGTGCTGCCTGACTTTCCTGTGGTTGGCTTCGAAATGGATGGCGGCCGCTTGCACCTCCTCCAGCAGGAGCCCGATACCTACCGGACCGAGCCGGTCCTCGGAACCAACGTCGTCGTCACCTGGAGGGGCGAGGGCACGGTGCCCGTGACCAATTCCATCGTCGTCACCAACTGGAACCAGATCACCCTTCCCGGGCAGCTCGTCGCACGTGAGATCGGTTTCGATGGCGATCAACCGCGCCTGCTCGGAGAAAGCCGGATCCAACGTCCAGACCTCTATTACGGCTCCGTGTTCCGCGCGTTGAAGGCAGCCCCCGGACTGATCCTCTGGGTGGAACCCGCCCAGTCCAACTCCGGGTACTTCCGTGGTTGGGATCTGGTGCTGGCGCCGGGTGTGGACGCCTTCTGGGGCGGTGGACGGGGATGGTGGTGGTGGAAGAATTCGTTGGCGGTGGTGGCCGAGGACATCTCGCTCGTGGGCAGTCCGAAGCTGCGCAGCTGCCTGACGCTCGGCGGATCGGACGTGTTCCGCGGATTCTCCGAAGCGTTCGCCGCCGACGGTCGGCTTTATGTGTCCCACGCCGAGGCGATCACCCGCGAGGAACCCAAGACCGATGACGGCGGAATCATTGTCGGCCCGGGATTCCCCACGCCCTGGTGGATCACCGAGACCCGCAACGTTCTCGACGTGGTCGACTTTGCCGACCCGGCCGAACCCATGATCCGCAAACCTGTGGCGCTCCCGGCCGAGTTGTCCGGGATCTCGCATCGCGGGGCCCTGCTCTATACCAGCGGGACCACGACCAATACGCCCGCCGGACGCACCGAGCTGTCCGCACTGGCCTACGACGGTCTCGCCGCGAGCCTCGTCGACGTCACCACGGTCTCCGGCCACACGCCGGTCCAGGTGATGTCGGACGGTCAGGTCTTCGCCGTCGAACCGTCCGGGACCAACGCAGCGCCAGCCCGCATCGATTCACTCAAGGTTGGCAACGACGCGCGTTGGTCGAAGGGAACCTCCGTGAATGTCCCGGGCGGAAGTCCCGTCCTCCGGAACGTGGGTTCCCTCCTTCTCGCCGATGCCCCCGAGGGCCTTGGATTCATTCGCCCAACCACCTCGGGGCCCGCCCTGGTCGGTGTCGCTCCGGCTTTGTGTGGGTACTGGGTGGACTGGACCGCCGGAGACGCGTCAGCCAATGCCACCCTGTGGGTGCCCGGCTATGGAACCCGGTTGGTGAAAGTCTCACCCACCGCAGGAATGACCGGACCATGACCCCTGCGCTTCCGCCCAACCGCCGAACGACCGGCTTCACCCTGGTGGAGATG
>CAMCFL010000048.1 GCA_945873715.1 Akkermansia muciniphila | reverse complement strand
CGCGATGGAACGCGCCCGCGCTTCCGGTGGCAGGCTGGCATCGGCAGCCCGTGTCCGGGCCGCGGCGAGTCGGTTCGGGTCAAGGTCCTGAATCCCGCCGATCGCACCCAGTTTCCAGACTTCGGCCAATTCCTCATCCTCCGCCAGGCTCGCCAGGCGCGCACATTCCGGGGCCATGGCTTCGGTCCAGCGGGGCTTCTCCGGCCGACGTGCCGCGCCTCGCGTCAGCCCGCGGATCACCGCCAGTCGCGCCTCCTGTGGTAGCGGGCGCCCGATTGATCCCAACAGGTCCGGGAACGACGCGGGTGGAATCGTTGGATCGGCAGCGAAGCACTCCGCCAATTCACCGAGGGCGACGGCGGCTGACGGCCGCGAGGCGAACCCAGGTTTGGAGAGCAGGTTGCGCAGGACGGGAGTCTTGTCGGCTCCGTCGAGGGCAGTCAGCACCGCCCGTCGGATCCAGGGATCGCCCGTGTCGCGGTGCAGCAGTTCAGTCAGGCTGCGGGCCGTCTCCTCACCCGGGACCGAACGGAGTGCCAGCGCCGCGCGGAATCGAACGCGGGCCGAGGGATCCGAGGTCAGCGCGCGGACGCGGGAAGCCAACGGGGAGAAATCGGGCTGCCCGAGCCGGGTCAGGCGGAGAGCCGCCTCTCGAACGCCTTCCGCTGGATCCGCCAGAGCCGTCTTCAGGTCGGCAGCGGTGAGTTGATGAAGTCCGTCCAGCGTCCACAGCGCATGCAGTCGGGCCAGCGGATGATCCGGGGTGCTTCCGGTGGAGCCCAGCATCCGACGCAGGGCAGGGGCCACCGTTCGGGACTGCCGTTCCACCAGCAATCGCTGGGCGGTGGTCCGCCACCATTGATCCGGATGCCCCAGCAGATCAACGAGCACGGCCTCCCGTCCCGTCTCGGGGCGCGGTCGGTCCAGACGTGGACTCCCCTTCGGCGTGATCCGCCAGATCCGTCCGCGGTCGGCTCCGGCCCGCAGGTCCTGCCGGGCTCGCAACTTTGCCGGGATGTAGTCGGGGTGTTCAATCACCTCCCGGTGCATGTCGAGCAGGTAGAGTGCGCCATCGGGGCCGCATTCGAGGCCCACAGGCCGACTGGATGGATCGCGACTGGCGATGAATTCGTGTCCCTGCTCTTCCGGCGGACGGCTGGCGACGAATCCAGCACCCGCTGCCTTAATCGCATCCCGATGGACGAGGTTGCCCACCACGTCGCACACCAACACCGAATCCCGAAGGTCCGCCGGCCAGTCGTGCGCGCCGAGGTACCCCATGCCGCCGGCGGCCGAGAAATGCCCGGATTGCTCGGGGTGATTGGGGCGGGTGACGGCGGTGGAGATCGGGAAGATCCGGGCCATGTCGCCGTGGTCGGAGATGCTCGCTGTGTTGGGGCCAGCCGGGAATCCCGGGCGGTCAGCGTGGTCGGCTTCGTCGAGGAATCGATGCTGGATGTGATCGATGTTGTAGGTGGTAAACGCCCGCCCCCACGCATCGAAGATCAGCCCGAACCCGCCTCCGGTCCGCCCGGTCCGTTCGACCACGCCGGTGTCCGGATCGAAGGCGAAATCATTCTCGCCCAGATCCAGCAACGTCGTGCCGCCCCGGCCTGACCGAAGACGGCCGCCATTCCCTCCGTTCGCCCCGTGGATCCGATTGTCCGGTCCAAACCGCAGTCCATTGACCAGACTGTCGCTGACGCCCCGGAGAAAGCCCGAGAGGACCACCTCGCGGACATCGGCAATGCCGTCCCCGTCGGTGTCCTTGAGGAACAGGATGTCTGGGGCCGCCGCCACCAGGACGCCCCCACGCCACGGGGTTACCGAGGTGGCGTAGCTCAGGTTGCGGGCAAAAATGATCGATCGATCGACACGTCCATCTGCATTCCGATCTTCCAGAAGCCGGATCGTCGAGCCGACCTGCCCGCCTGGCTCAACGCCGTAGGGGTAATCCCGACACTCGGCGACGTAGGCCCGTCCCGCCTCATCGAAGGCGAGGCTGACCGGGTCGAGTACGTCGGGCTCTGCTGCCCACAGTCGGATCTCCAGTCGGGCATCGAGTTGGAAATCGGACGGGGAAGGTTCGGCGGCCCCGAGGTGAAGGCCGATCGCCAGCAGGAAGGAGACGGATCCACGGGGCATTGCTTTTGAGGATGAACGAGGGACCTCAGGATTCAAGGGCCGGAGTGGATCGCTTCACCGCTCTCGCCAACTTGGAGATTGCGGGACGGGGGGGCATACCTATGCTGACCGCATGAAATTTGGGCGCAGGTTGGCGTTGATCGCTGGATCGCTCGCATTGGGCTATGCGGCTGCCGGTTGCGGCGGCGTCAATGCGCGAGGCAGCGTTTCTCCCGCCTCGTTCCTGCTCCCGGGCATCCTGTACCGCACGCCGGAGACGAAACCTCTCGATGCCGTCCGGGACCCCGAAGTGGCCCGTGTAGATCCGGTCGACAACGGGGTTGCGGGTCAGCTCTGATTCCGACCGATTGGATCCATTTCCAGGCGCTTGGGCGCCGCCAACACAAGTTCTCCAGAGTCCGTTCCTAAAATGCGTTTCCCCCTTGCTCCGACCGCCAAGATCGCGCGGCACATCGTCAAGAATAAGCTTCAGGGCAACAAGAAGTTCGCCATGGTGCTGCAACTGGAGCCGTTGCACACCTGCAACCTGACCTGCACCGGGTGCGGTCGGATCCGGGAGTACTCCACGTCCCTCAAGGATCTGGTGCCTTTGGACCAGTGTCTCGCGGCTGCTGCCGAGTGCGATGCGCCGATGATCTCGGTCTGCGGAGGTGAGCCGCTCATCTACCCGAAGATCGAGGAGTTGGTGGTGGGCCTGTTGGAGCAGGGACGTCTGGTGTACATCTGCACCAACGGCGTCTTCATGCGGAAGAAGATGCGCGAGTACATGGCGGTGGCGTATTCGCCGGCGATGGAATCCGCGCTTGGCCAGTTGCTCTCCGAGAAACTCGTGACCGAGAAGGAGGCCGACGCCATCCGGAATGCCGATGCGGCCGCCCGTCAGAAGGTCGTGATCCGCCCGTCCCAGTGGCACTACTGGAATGTCCACGTCGATGGGATGGAGTACACCCACGATCTGATCGTGGAACGGGAAGGTGTCTTCAAGGAGTGCGTCCTGGCCATTCGGATGGCCAAGATCCTCGGTTACCAGGTCGCGACCAATACCACGGTCTATCGTGAAACCCAGAGCGCCGAACTGGAGGAGATGTTCAAGTTCCTCAGTTCCCTCGGGGTGGATGGACACACCATTTCGCCTGGGTACGACTACGACGCGGCCAAGAAGGACATGGTCAAGCGTCTGGGCAAGGATCCGAAGGACTTCTTCCTGACCCGTGATCTGACCCGTCAGAAGTTCCGGGACATCCAGCGTTGGGGAGACATGTTCACGCTGTTTGGTACTCCGGGTTACCTCGAATTCCTCGCGGGCAAACGCGAACTCGCCTGCAGTGCCTGGGCGGTTCCCACCTACAACGTCCGGGGTTGGAAGGCCCCGTGCTACGTGATGACCGACGGTCATTACAAGACCTACTCGGAGATGCTCACCCAGGTCGCCTGGGATCGCTTCGGGGTGGATGAAAAGGGCTGTGGGCGCGACTCCCGCTGCGAGAATTGCATGATGCACTCGGGGTTCGAACCCACGGCGGCCCTGTCCGGCGGAATCCGGGATTCCTGGGTCAACTTCAAGTACAACTTCGGCTCCCGCCCGCCCGCCTATGTCCGGACGCCGGAGTTGGAGAAGAGCGTCTTCAACGGGGTGACCATCGGAAAGGGCCACCTGGCCGAGGCCAAGGCGACCGTGAACAAGGAGCTGTCCGGCGCGAAGAGTGCCTTCGCCCGCGGCGGCAATGACCTTCCCCACGATCACGACCACGCCCCTTCGTCGGGCGGCGGTTGCAGTTCGGGCGATACGACCCAGCGTGATCAATTGCTGGCCAAGATCGGCGCAACCGGTTCGACCGGGCTCAAGTCCGAGTAGGAGGCCGTTCGCTGTGCGCTGCTGGCCGTCCTTCGATCGGGCGGTCGGCTTCCCCCATCTGAGCCTGTGTTGGCTCCCTGTTCCACCGGATGAGTGCCCTGTTTCTCTCACCGCCATCGTTCGATGGTTTTGACGGGGGTGCCGGAGCCCGGTACCAGGCCCGGCGTGAGGTCACGTCCTATTGGTACCCGACCTGGCTGGCACTGCCGGCGGCGATGGTGCCGGGGTCGCGTCTGCTCGACTGTGCTCCTCTGGGGATGGGGATGGAGGAATGCCTCCGGATCGCCGCCGGCCACGACGACGTCATCATCAACACCTCGACACCGTCGCTGCGCAATGATTGCCGGGTCGCCGACGCCATCAAGGCTCGGCACCCCTCGACGCGGGTCGGCTTCGTCGGCGCGCATGCGGCCGTCCTCCCGACCGAGACCCTGAAGGCATCGGAATCGATCGACTGGGTGGGGCGGAAGGAGTTCGACTTCACCTGCAAGGAAGTGTGCGAGGGACGTCCCCTCCAGAGCATCGCCGGGCTGAGCTTCCGGAAGGACGGACGGATCATCCACAATCCTGAACGGGAACTCATCCAGGACATGGACGTGCTCCCCTGGGTGGCCGACGTCTACCAGCGCGATCTCCAGATCGAGAAGTACTTCATTGGGTACCTGCTTCACCCCTACATCAGCCTCTATACCGGGCGGGGTTGCCCGGCGCAGTGCACGTTCTGCCTCTGGCCGCAGACCATCGGTGGACACAAGTATCGTGTTCGATCCCCCGCCAATGTGGCGGCCGAGATGGCCTACATGCGGAAGTTGTTCCCGCAGGTGCGCGAGTTCTTCTTCGATGACGACACCTTCACTGCCAACCTGCCCCGTGCCCGCGAGATCGCGCGGCGATTGGCGCCACTCGGGGTGCACTGGAGTTGCAACAGTCGCGCCAACCTGGATTTCGATACCATCCAGAGCTTCAAGGATTCCGGCCTCCGCCTGTTTCTGGTCGGATACGAATCCGGAAGTGACGAGACCCTGAAACGCATCAAGAAGGGCGTGACCACCGATGAGATGCGTCGCTTCACCCGCTCTTGTCACCAGGCCGGCGTCGTGGTCCATGGCACGTTCATCCTGGGGCTTCCGGTCGAAACACCGGCGACGGTCGAACAGACCATCCGCTTCGCCCAGGAACTTGATGTCTTCTCCCTGCAGGTCTCGCTGGCGGCTCCCTATCCCGGGACCGAGTTGTACGAGATGGCCCGCCAAAACGGCTGGTTCGCCAAGAAGGACAAGACCGACATCCTTCACGGCGACGGGTTCCAGCAGTCCACCCTCGAGTATCCCAGCCTTTCCAAGGAACAGATCTTCGAGGAAGTAGATCGATTCTACCGGGCCTATTACCTCCGTCCTAAACCCATCCTCCGCATCATCCAGACCATGCTCGAGGACAAGGACATCTTCGTCCGACGCTGCCGCGAGGGGTTCGAATTCTTCCGCAGCCTGCGCCAACGCCGGAACAGCATGAACTCCGCCCGCGCATCCTGAGGAAGGAGCGTCGGAGGGTCGAGTTCCGCGAGTCCGTGTTCAGGAACGCTTGGCTGGGGATGGCGAGGCGGGCGAGGACGCCCGCGGTCCCAGGGAGGGACGAGTCCCCCGATTGACTCCTTCGCCGGACCTGAGGACCTTTGCCCCCTTGAAACGGTTTGTTCAGGCGGCGTGGTTCGGTGCGGCGATGATGGGTTGTCTGCAGGCCTTGATCGGCGCGGGGGCGTCGAATGCGGTTCCGGACGTGCTCGCCTTGCGGACGTTCGACTGGCTGCCGGCCCCGCTGCCAGCGGCGATGCGCCCGGTGGCCTTTCCCTCCCACTGGCCGGTGGATCGGGTGGAACACCTGATTGCCTCCGCAGACCGTCTCTGGATTGCCGCGCGGCGACGGGGTTCGGGGGATGTGTCCGCGGTGCAACTCTGGTCCCTGGCGATCCAGGACGGACGCCTCGATCCGGTCCGGGGCCGGATTGAGAATCACACGATCCGGGACGTGCGGGCCGGGCCCGACGGGGTGTGGCTGGCGCTTGATGGTGGGGCGGCCGTCCTCAACCCCAGGACCCTGGTGATCGATCCCTTCTCCGCCGGGGAAGGGCTCACCACCGGGAACGGTGCCTCCTTCGGATATGCGGGGCGTCGATGGTTCCTGATCTCCGATTCCGGCATCCTGTTTTCGATGCATGCCGATGGTCGTTCCTGGTCGCGACAGCCGGGAATGCCGGGGATAAACCCGCGCCGCGCCGCGCGTTTTGAGTCCATGGCGGGTTCCGGCGAGTGGCTGCTGGCCCTGGCCTCCGATGAATTGGCGGTCCGTCATCACGCCGCGCCCCAATGGGAACCGGTGGACGAGAAGCAATGGAAGTTCCTGCCTGCGACCCAACCTCCCCGATGGAAGTGCGTCGCCGACGACGGTGACGGTGGGTTCTGGTTGGGCAGTGATGTGGGACTGCATTTCATCACGGCGGAGACCGGGTCGATGGAACATCACCTCGCCATCCGCCCGGTGACGGTTCCCGGTGGCCTGGGGGTGAAGGTTCCGCCCGGATTCCAACCGACCCAGGCGGCCGGGGTCGCCGCCCGGCTTCGGCAGGCAGACGGCATCCGCGAACAGATGCGGATCCGGGCTCGACTCGGCCGGTTGTCGGCGGAGGCAGGTCGGAAGCTGGATCCGGTGACTCCAGCAAGCCGGTTGCCCGGCCCGGTGACCGCCCTCGTACGCGACGGGGCCTTCTGTTGGGTGGCCTGCCGTGAACCGAATCATCCGACCCGCAGCCGGATCCTGCTCTGGCATGGACCGAGCCGCCGATGGCTCGGCCACGTGGGATTGGCATTGCCGGTCTCATGCCTTGCCGTGGATGAGTTCCGGCTGTGGATCGGGGCCAACCTGGCCGAGCATCCCCTCGGGGCTCCGGTGTTGGCGCTCGACAAGCGGTCCCTGATGGCCACGCCCGTCCTGAAGTGGGTAGCCGATGAAATCAGCGAGACGGAGTTGGGGCAGAAACTGGCCGAGTTGCCGGTCCGCGAGCGCGCCGTTCAGGCCTTCTTCGCCGGTGATGCAGGGAAGGTGGTGGATCTGCTGGAACCGGTCGCTCCGGACGCCGAATCCCTCTTCCTTCTGGCCTTCGCCCACGACTCATTCGGATTGAACCAGCCCGTCCGGCGGGAGGCTTTGATCGATCGTCTCTTGAAGGAGTTTCCGAACTCACCCCACGCCGACGTCGTCCGGGCCCTGCGCCCGCCTGCGGTGGCCGCCACGAAGATCCCGTCTGCTCCGGCCGCGGTTCCGGCCCTGGAATCCCTCTTCAAGCGTCGGGATACCGACGGGGACGGTCGGATCTCGCTGACCGAATGGAAGGCGTGGAAGGGGGAAGCCGCGAACATGACTGCCTTCGACCGGGATCAGAATGGCAGCATCGGACTCGAAGAATTCGACGCGGTGCTTCGTGGCGGACCGTAGGGGGCTCAGTAATCCTTGCCGGAGTTCATGGCCTTGGAGTTCCACTCTCCCTTGGCACCCGGGGTGTTGATCCGGGGGCGTTGATCCATCGGTGGCCCCATCTGGAAGGGCATCTGTCCCATCTGCCCGCCGGGCATGGGCATCGGCTGTCCTTGTTCCCCGGGTTTTTGCCCCTGTTCTCCGGCCTTCTTGCGGAGCGCGTCGAGTTGTTGTCCGACCTGTTCGGACTTCTGCTGGGATTCCGGACTGGGCTTGAGGCCCATGAGCTCACTGAGGGCCTGGTCGGCTCCCTCCAGTCGGGCCATCTGCTGTTCCATGGATTCCTGGAAGCGGGGAGTCTGCATCAGCTGGTCAGCCAGTTTCTCCAGCGAATTGGCCAGGCGTTCCTGGGTGTCCTGCATCTTGGGCGGCAACTGCGGTTGGTTGGGCTGGAGCTCGTTGGCCTGCTGGAAATGGTCCAGTGCCTGGCTCAGGGCCATGGTCTGCTGCTCGAGATTCATCTGCTTCGCCTGCTCGCTCAGCGCGTCCCCTTCGTCTTCATGAATCTGGGCCAGCCGACGGTTGATCTCGTCGCGGGTCTGCTCGGCCGGCTTGTAATTGGGAACCTGATCCAGTGCCTTCTCGGTCAGCTCACGGCCCATGCGCAGGACGGCAAGCTTCTCACGGGTCCAGGGAGTGCGTTCCTCCAGTTCCATGTAGCGTTGTGCACGCTGAACGTCGGCATCGGCCAGCTTCTGCTTCGCCTCGGCGAGGTCCTTCTGGATGGGCTCGTCCTTCGGCGTCAGGCGATTTGCGTCCTCCAACATCCCGACTCCTTCCTCCAGCGGTTTGGTGTCGAAATCGGGCAGGGCCGGTTCCCGGGGATTGAAGCGCTGGCGGAGAGGTTGGTCGGCCAGTCGCTTGCCTTCCTTGGCCAGCTCCTTCGCCAGCTCCTCGCGACTTTCCTGTTCGCCCTTCGATGCCTCCGCGTGGTCTGGGTCAATCTGCTTGGCGTCGCTGAACTTCTCGAAGGCGTTGCGCAAGTTCTCGATCTTCTGGGACGGCGAATTCACCGGGTCCTTCGCCTTCTGCTGGTGCTTCTTCCCATCCTCAACCAGCAGGTTCAACAGGCGGCTGCGGACAAACCGGTAGTTCTCCGAGGCACGCGCGTCGTCCGGCTTGTCCTTCAGTGCGTCCTTGTAGTTGTCCAGCGACTGCTTCCAACGCGCGATGGTCTCGTCGAGGTTCGATCGTCGTGACGTTTCGCCCAGTCGAAACTCGGCGTTGCCCTTCTGGAACTTGGCCAGCGTGGCGATCTTGCGTCCGCCGGACGTTTCCGCCCGATCAAAGGAAACCAGGGCATCCTCCAGTCGTCCTGCCGCGTAAGCAGCGACCCCGTGGTTGTAGAGCAGTCGGGCGTTGTCCGGATCCCTCTCCAGAGCCGCCTCCAGTTGCAGCAATGCCTCTGCCGCCTTGCCACCCGTGACGAGGGGTTGGAGCTCGGTCATGTCGAGCGAACGACCGGTGCCGGGCTTCGGTGTCGGGTCGCCTTCGGCCCCCGCAATGGAATGCAGGGGCATCACCGCCAGCAGGCAGGTCGCCCCCAGCGTCGCCAAGCTCTTCGGGCAGGCCATGTTCATGTTCATCAGGTACCAGACTTCACCCGAAGTTCTCCCAGCCGCGTGGTTCGCACAACCCCGGATCTTCGGACGGGCTCCGCGAGTCCGAAACTCCGATGGAAGGTCATGGCCGACTCGTGGAAGTCGCCCCTCCGGAACCTCCTCCTCCCCAGTCGCGCCGGGTTCTCCGTCGCCCAGACGACGTGGGTATCGAGGAGGTAGTGCATTCGTGCGTCCAGCTACTCTGCCTCGTGAACCGACCAATCGGCCGGTTCGACCGCGGGCAGCGTGGGAGCCTCGCAGGCAAGGACGGAACCCCGGAGCGATCCCAGCCGAGAGTGTCTTCCGAATATCCACCGTCTCTTCGCGGCTTCGCGTGAGCTTTTCCCTCCGACGCAACTGAATCGTTCCGGCCAAGCCCCGACGTGCCGGTCTATCGGGATCGTTGAGTCAAATGCTCCCCTGTGCGACCCTTCACCCGTGCGTCAACGAATGCTCCAGCCGATCATGACGATTTCGAAGGGATTCGCCGAGGCGGACGCGAAAGAGCGTGCCTATTGGCACTCTCGCACGCCCGAGGAGCGGTTGTGGCATTTGGAGTACCTCAGGGAACTGAATTATGGACCCACGGCACCTGCCTCCCGACTTCCGAGAATTCCTCGAGTGTTTCAACGCCGCTGGGGTTGAGTACCTGCTGGTCGGAGGCCATGCCGTTTCCTTCCATGGCTACCCTCGCGTGACGTCGGACATGGACCTCTGGATCCATCGAACCCCTGAGAATGCCGAGCGGGCGGTTCACGCCATCCGCCAGTTCTTTGGCGACGACCCCGAAGGCTTGGTTCGTGAGCAATTGCTGGATCCGGAGAACGTCACCCATTTTGGTGCGCGTCCGTTCCTGATCGAGATCCTCAACCGGATCTCGGGCGCGGACTTCGACCAGGCGTGGGCTCGTCGCGTCCGGACGGTCTATGACACGGTTCCCGTCAACCTCCTTGGGATTGAGGATCTCCTGTTGAACAAGCGTGCCAGTGGGCGGGCAAAGGACCTTGCCGATCTGGAAAACCTGCCCAAGGAACTTCCGTCCGCTCCATGAAGCTCGAGTCCTTCTTTCAATTCTTCCGGGTGCTGGCCGTTGTCGGGATCGCTGCACCGGCAACCGCCGTCGAGCTCCGTCCGGTGCTGAGCGCCAAGGAAGGGGTTCATCGGGTCGAGTACCGGAGCGGGGACCTGACGATCGTCCGACCGACCGAGGCGGCACCGGCGGGGGTGGAGATCCGGATCCCCGGCGGCGGGTGGGAACCGGTGCGGTTCCAATCGAAGAAGGAGACCGGTGCCGGCATCGAGTTGAGCCAGGCGAAGGCCGGTTCCCTGAGCCTCCGCTGGCGATTGGTGCGTCGGACACCTTCGTTGGTGGAACGGACGCTGGAGGTTCACGCGGCCCAGGCGCAGCAGTTCACGGTCTCGTTCCCACTCGACCTCGCGGTCTCGGGCGAGTTTGCGTCGTTCTCGGGGTCCACGACCAACCGTCTGCTGTGCGACACGGTCCGGGGAACGGCGAAGACAGAGACGTTCCCGGTGGCGATGGTGCGCTCGGGGGGCAGCGTCTATGGGATCATCGCGGATTCACCGGGCCTGTGGGAGAACCGATGTCAGATCCTGCTGGATCCGGCCGCGCGGCGGTTGGCAGTCATGACCGGCGACGGGCGTGATCCGTACCCCTTGGTGATCCGGCCGCCAGAGGATGCCCGCGACACCTACCAGTATCAGATGGACGGTTGGCAATCGCTGGCGGCAGGGGAGACCCGGTCCTACACCAACTGGGTTTTCACGAGCCCGGCCCGCCATCATTACGATGCGCAGGTGGCCGCCCATCTCGCCGTGGCCAACGCGCGGGGTTGGAACGGTTCCGCGGTCGAGGCCATTTTGCGCAATACCTCGCTCTTCCTGCTGCGGCGCAATCTGGCCCGGGATGCGGACAACCAGGTGCGCGACGGCCGTTACATCTTCGTTTCCGGGCCCGGGTACGGTTGGAAGCAGTGGGTCAGTGATGGATTCTATACGGCGCTGGGGCTGGATGACCCGGAGAAGACCATTGAATCGAACCGGGCGGTGTTCTGGACGCGCATGGATTACGAGGACAATGCGCAGTACTACCTGATCTGGGCTGTGTTGATGAAACGGGCCGGGGGGAAGGTGAACGAGGGGCTGATCCGACAAGCATACGAATTCATCCGACGGCACGAGAAGGGCGGGCTTTACGTTCCTCCCTCGCTTCCGGGCTCGCCCAATCCCAAGGGTTGGAAGACCTATCACGACGTCCTCCTGTATGACGAAGGGGATTCGCCCACGAGCAACCAGGGATTCCATTGTGGCGCGCTGCTGGCGGCCAAGGAACTGGGGTTGAGCGTTGCCGACGACGACATCCA
>CAMCFL010000047.1 GCA_945873715.1 Akkermansia muciniphila | reverse complement strand
GCAGGCTTGGATTTTACCGCCGTGCTCGCCCCGCAATGGAGCGCCGTCATGGGCTATCGGAACAGCTACTACGATTACAACTCTCCCCAGTTCGCGGATTTCCTGAACCGGATGGAGCACCTTCCCTCTTTGGGACTGCGCTACCAGCTCAGCCCGAAGACGGTAACGTCCCTGAATTACCAGTACGGTTCCAACGACTACCGCACGGCCAACGAGCGGGACTCGACTTCGCACTACATCTTTGCCGGAGTGGACCACTCCTTCACGGCCCGCCTCGTCGGTGCAGTCCGCTTGGGTGCCCAGTTCATCGAGTGGGACAATGCAGCCGGCGGCCAGCGCGCGGATGCGACCAATCCCTACGCGGATGCCAACCTGACGTATTCCTATACCGACGGCAGCAACGTCCAGTTGGGTGTTCGCCACGGACGTAATGCCACGGATCTGGTGGGCGTGCTCGACCAGCAGTCCACCTTGGTTTATGGCTCGATCAACCATCAGATCACCGCTCTGCTTCGTGCGACCCTGATCGGTCAGTACCAGAACGCGGAATTTGTTGGCGTCACCGAAGGAGTGGGCGCAGATGGCAGCTCCGAAGACTACGCTTCCATCGGCCTGACCTTGAATTACAAGATCAACGCCTATCTGTCAGCCGAGGCGGCCTACTACTACGACCGGCTCAGCTCGAAGATCGACCTCCGCGACTACGATCGTAATCGCGTGTTCGTCGGGGTTCGTGCCACGTACTGAAGTTTCTTGATGGCTCTCGAGACGGGAGGCTGGAATTTTTTCAGCCTCCCTTTTTTGTGACGAATGGAAGCGACGCATAACCTCGCCCCGGCGGCTTCGGCAACGGACTCCAAGCTGCATTTCCTCGACTACTGGCGCATCATCCGACTGCGAAAGGCGATCATCCTGACCGTCCTTTTCCTGGTGATGGCGACCGTGACGGTCGTGACGTACTTTTTGACGCCGATGTATGTCAGCACGGCTGGCATGAAGGTGGACAAGGATACGCCGGATATGGCGGTCTTTGGTGGCATCGGGCTTCCTTCGCAGCCATTCGATCCCTACTTCTTCAACACCGAGTTCGAGGTCCTGAAGTCGCATGCAATCCTTGATCGGGTGATCACCCGGCTCAAGTTGAACGTCATTTACGCCCAGCGGTTGAAGGTGCCTGAAGTCACCGTCCAACAGGCCTACGAAGTGCTTTCCCGCAACGTCGAGATCAAACAGCGGAAGAACACTTCGATCATCGAGGTCAGTGCCTACGACCAGGACAAGGAACTTGCGCGAGACATCTCCAACATGGTGGCGGAGGAGTATGAGAACTATCGGAGCCGGTTCCGGAATGAGCGGCTGTTACGCGGTCTGACCACCCTCTCCAACCGTCTCGGTGAATTGGAGAACCAGGTCGGGACGGCCCTGAAGACGGTGGATGAACTCCGTATCTCCGGCGTGGGCGAGTACGATATCGCCTCAGACGGAGCCCAGATGGTCAGCCTGCTGACCCAGACCATGGCCCGCTTGGATGCCGCCCGGACCCAACTCCGCACGGAGGTTTCTGCCCAGGAGCAGATCGTTGCCACCGTGCAACGGATCCAGGAGAAGGAACCGACCCGACTCCGCTATTTCCTGGCATCCTCCTCTGCCCTGGCGACCCCTGAGTTGACGACGCTGATCGGCAACCTGAACCAAGCGGAGCAGAAGCAGGATTCGCTCCTGACCCAACTGGGACCGGAACATCCGGACGTGAAGAACGTCCAGACCATCCTGAGCCGCATCAACGAGCAGTTGGACCGGGAAGTTTCCGGTATCACCAGCAGTCTGGAGGCAAAACTCCTGGGCAACCGCCGTGCAGTGCAGGATCTTGAAAAGCAGATCACCGAGGCCAAGACTGCGCATGCGGCGGATATCGCCAAGGCCGCGCCCTACAGTCGGGCCAAGCAGGATCTGGAGAACAAACAACGCTTGCGGACCGGCATGCAGATGGAGTTCGGCCAGCAGATGATCAACGGAGAGATGTCCCGCGATTCTTCCGTGCAGATCATCGACCACGCTCTGGTCGGGTTGAACCCGGTGAAGCCGAACAAGCCAGTGTATATCGCCGCCGGTGGAGTTGCCGGACTTTTGCTCGGGTTCCTGCTCGCCTTCTTCATCGAGTACCTGGATACCAGCGTGAAGACGATTGACGACGTGGAACAGGCCTTGGGCGCACCGGTCCTCGGGGTCATTCCCCAGAACGTCGGTGCGCTGATCGAGGAAGGGCCCGACAGTCCGCACGCCGAAGCCTATCGGGTGTTGCGAACCAACATCCTGTTTTCGCGCAAGGATCCTAATCAACGGACGATGACGGTGGTGTCCGGTGGTGCCGGCGAGGGCAAATCGACCACCATCTTCAATCTGGCGACGATCTTCGCCCAGCAGGGAAGCCGGGTCTTGGTTGTCGACTCGGATCTCCGACGTCCGAGCCTCCATAAGATTCTGGATGTCTCGAATGCGATTGGTCTGACGAATTACCTGCTCCGCCAGATGAAGCTGGATGAGGTGGTTCAAACCACTCCTCAACCAGGCCTGGATTTCCTTCCCTCCGGCAAGCTTCCGAGCAGTTCGATCGGATTGCTGAACTCGCAGCAGATGAAGGAGTTCATCGATGAGGTGAAGAGCCGTTACGATTTCGTCTTCTTTGATTCACCTCCGATCATGGGCGTCTCTGATGCCTCGATCCTGGCGAGCGAGGTCGACATGGCGATCCTGGTGGTCCAGTACCGCAAGTATCCGCAGCAGATGACGCTCCGGGCGAAGCAGATGGTCGAGAAGATCGGCGGGCCGGACTGTCTGCTGGGGGTGGTGTTGAACAACATCAACATCTCCCAGGATAGCTACTACTACTACTACAGCGGCTACTACTACGACTACTACTCCAAGAACGACGAGTCGAAGCCGGACGACGAGAAGAAGAAGAGTCGCAAGAAGAAGAAGTCCGGGGATGCCTCCGGGGAAACCGACACGGTCGAGGTCAAGCCCAAGTATTGAACGGGCCCTCGCCTCAGCAGACTATTACACGATGAAAGTTTTCATGCAGACAGGCCGGCTTGCTTGGTTGTTTGCCCTGTTCCTGTTCGCCTTGGGGTGTGCCTCCGGCACTGGGACATCGCTGGCCGAAGACAAACCCGCGGTGAAGGGTTCGACGAAGGCGGAGCTCAGCAATGACATCTTGAACGTCGGGGACAAGGTCCGGGTGGTCTTCGATATTCCGGCCACGGCCACCCCTCCGGCGACGACCGAGATGCAGATTCCGGAGAATGGCGACCTGACCCTCCATCTGGGCCACAAGTTCAACTTCAAGGGCAAGCGTCGGGATGTCCTCGAGCAGGAGATCCGCGATTTCTACATCGACAAGGGATTGTATCGGATCATCAACGTGACCATCGAGGTCCTGCCTCGCCCGATTACCGTGGGGGGTGAGGTTCGCAATCCCAACACGTTTGCGCATCAGGGGCAGATGACCGTCCTCAAGGCGATCGATACGGCGGGCGGTTTCACGGAATTCGCCAATCGGCGGAAGGTCATCATCATCCGTGGGGGCAAGACGATCACCGTGAATTGCAAGAAGGCGATCGATGATCCTGCCAAATACGACGTTTCCGTCTTCCCCGGCGACAGCATCAATGTCAAGCGGGGCTTGTAGGAGCTGACATGGTCGAATTGATGGTCCTGACCGGGCCTCAGAGTGGCAGTCATCTGCTCATTCCTCGGCTCCCGGCCTGCGTTGGCCGGAGTCGTGAGGTGGAAGTGCCCCTGAGCGGTCCTGGAGTCTGGGATCGTCACTTTGATCTGGTGACCACCCCGGAGGGGAGGGTGGCGCTCCGCACGATCGGGGAGGCCCGGGTGATGATCGATTCGGTTTCCGTCACCGAGCGTCCGCTGCGGAACGGGGAACTGCTGGAGGTCGGAGGGATCAAGCTTCGGTTCCTGATCGTCGAGTCTTCCCAGCAGCCCCTGACTGCGCGCGAATTTTCCGTCTGGGCTCTGGCCACCGCCATCGTGGGCTTGCAGGGCTACCTGGTCTGGTGGACCGGGCGTTGAATCCAGGTCAATCGAGCGGGGGGTGTCCCATGCCAGTCAGGACCTCATTCATCACGGCAATCCAGTCGCGACTGAGGACTTCGTAGGAGCAGGTAGCGGCGGCAATCGCGGGCAGGGTGAGACGGAGTTCGCGTTGTTCCGGATGGGTCGCCAGCCCACGGATCCTTTCTGCAAGCCGGTGAGGGTAGGCGAGGTCCACTTCTCCTTCGTACGGGACCAGCATTGCGTCCGGGAGCAGGAGTTCCGCTTCACCGACCCGGCTGGCGAGGATATGGCAGCCGGCAGCCATGTACTCGGGAATCTTGCCAGTGGTGCGGACTTGGCCGGGTAGGTTGTTGGTCTGGGTGGAGAGCGCGACATCCAACAGCCTCATGTACGCGGGCACATCGCTGTAGGCAATCCGGCCGGTAAAGATCAGTCGATCCTGGACGCCGAGACGCTGGGCTTCCGCTTCCAGCCACGGGCGGCCGTTCCCATCACCGATGATGACCGCAGAAAGCGACAGGTCGCGCAACTCGGCCAGAGCGCGGATCAGATCCCATCCATAACAGATCTTCAGGCGTGGACTCCAGACCAGCGAGCCCATGAGGCCGACCACGAACCGGCCTTCGAGCTTCCATTGGGAGCGCAACGCCTGGATCCGTGCGGGGGAGACCTCCTGATCTTCGGCGTAGCCATCCCGGATCAGCGTGGCGGGAAGCCCTCGGGCGTGCAGGTAATCGCGGTGTCGGGTCCCGCGGACCACGATCCGGTCGGCTTGACGCCAGGCCGACTGTTCGATGATGGCGAGCAGCGGCAGTCGTCCTCCGGCACCAATGCCCGAGCGGCGGGCCATTTCCTGGATCACATCCCCGGTGTCGAGGACGTAGGGAATCCCGGAGGTGAGCCGTTTCCAGATGGCGAGGGGAACGCCTGGGAGGGCGGTGTTGAGGACATAGAGCAGCTCCGGCGGATGGCTGCGGAGATCCCGGCTCCACGCCCGCAGGGTGGCGGCCCGGCCGCCCTCCCGGAGAAGGAAGCGCACCGACTCCGGAGGAGCGCGTCGGGCGAGACCACGTGCCCGGATGGCCTCAATGCTGGAGGGGCCGCCGTGAACCAGGAGGGTGATCCGGGGCGATTTCACACGCGGCCTTGGTTGCGGGTCGCCACCTGGCAGTAGATCCGAAGAACTTCCCCGGCGTTGTGATCCCAGGAAGTCTCGATGACCGTCTCGCGGCCGGCCTGACCCATACGAGCCGCCCATTCAGGATCGTTCTGCAACTTCCGCAAAGGGTTCCCGATGGACTCGGGATCTGCCGGATCGCAGAGCAGACCGTTGACGCCGTCCTTCACGAGTTCGGCCACCCCAATGGATTTCCCGAGAATCACCGGAACTCCGGAGGCCATCGCTTCCGAGCCGACCATGCCGAAGGGATCGTAGTCGCTCGGATAAACGAAGACGTCGACCGCTCTGAAGGCGAGTTCGGCCCGGGGCTCGTAGCCCCAGAAAGAGACCTGGCCGCGGACTCCGAGGGACTGGGCCAACGCGGCGTAGCTGGACGAGTCGGAGCGGGAAACCACCAGGAGATGCGCTTCGGGAAACCGCGGCAATTGTTGGATGACCAATCGAAGCCCCTTGACGGCTTCACCCATGAAAAGCCAGTGCCATCGACCGTCGGGCAGGCGGAACAGTTTCCTGAGGGCCTCGCGCTCCCATCGGTCTACCGGTGGTCGGAACTGCTCGGTGTTGGTACCGTGATGGAGGACATGGATCCCCTTGTTCCATCCGTACTCCTGCTGGATCTCGGAGGAGAGGGTCCTCGAGATGGCGATCAACTCGGTGGCGCGTTTCTGACGATAAAAGGCGCGTTCGAACGGGGTGACGATCCGGATCAACCACCGGGCGCGGTTGCGCTTGGTTGCGAGCGACCGCGCGCGGGCGGCATTGCAGATATGCCCGGTGATCACATCCGCACTCCATCCAGTCAATCCCTGGGCATGGATCACGTCGGGCCGATCGCGCCGCAGCAGACGCTCGGCAGCCGGGAGGAAGGTGAAGATGGTCGTGATGACATTCCATCGCAACGCGGGAACCTTGACCCATCGTACGCCTGAGAGCTCCGGGGCATGGAAGGTATTGGCGTAAACAACCAGTTCGCACCTCGATGACAGTCGCTTGGCCAGTTCAATGGCGTAGCGCCCCTGCCCAAAGGTGGCGTCGAAATCGTGGACAACGAACGCAACCTTCATGGCTGGGGAACAGGACCCGGAAATGTGCATCGGCGCATCGCCCATCATGCTGGTCCGGGAAGGGACCGGGACGCAATGCCGGCGATGACGGCCCCGGTTCCGAGGAATGGATGTGGCCGGGCTTGAGTGGCTTTCTGGCCTGGCGTACAACTCCTGCCAACCACTCATTTATGTCGCCCAACCGTTCATCCTATCTGGCCCAGCAGACCCTCGGCATCATCATGGGCGGGGGTCAGGGGACCCGTTTGTTCCCGCTCACACGGGAGCGATCGAAGCCGGCGACGCCGCTTGCGGGCAAGTATCGGTTGGTGGACATCCCGATTTCGAACTGCATCAACTCCGGGATCACCCGGATGTACCTGTTGACCCAGTTCAACTCGGCCTCGTTGCACCGGCACATGTCGCAGAGTTTCAAGTTCGATCATTTCAACGGGGGTTTCGTCGAGATCCTCGCCGCCGAGCAGTCATTTTCGAACACGTCCTGGTACCAGGGAACCGCGGATGCCGTCCGAAAGAATCTGGTGCACTTCCAGAACAATGATTTCGCCTATGCCCTGATCCTGTCTGGCGACCAGTTGTATCAGATGGACTTCAGCGACATCGTCCGCGCGCATGTGGAGAAGTCGGCCGACCTGACGATTGCGACGCTGCCGGTGCCGGCAAAGGAGGCCAGTTCCCTTGGAATCCTCCAGATGAATGGAGAGAACCGGATCACCCGGTTCGTGGAGAAGCCCAAGGAGCCGGCGGTCCTCGAATCCCTGCGGGTGGATCGGGACCAGTACGGGCCGTTGGGCATCACCAGCCAGGAAGATCTCTATCTGGCTTCCATGGGCATCTACGTCTTCAACCGGGACGTGCTGTTCGAGTTGCTGAACAACAATCTGACGGACTTCGGCAAGCACATCATCCCGGGTGCGATCAACACGCACCGCGTCTTTTCCTACGTGTTTCAGGGCTACTGGGAGGACATCGGAACGATCCGGAGCTTCTTCGACGCCAATCTGGATCAGGCTGCGGATCTGCCGAAGTTCAATTTCTTCACCCCCCCGGTGTTCACGCGGCCCCGGTTCCTGCCGGCGTCCAAGCTCAACGGGGCGGCCATCGATCACGCGGTGATCGCGGACGGTTGCATCATCAACAATGCCCGGATCCAGCAATCTGTCATCGGCATCCGATCCATGTTGCAGGAGGGATGCTTTCTCAACCGCGTCGTGATGATGGGAGCGGACTACTTCGATACCTCGGCCCGTCAGACCCGGCCGGAAAGCATGGGGATCCCGATCGGGGTCGGTCGGGGCACGCGGATTGACAATGCCATCATCGACAAGAATGCGCGGATCGGTGACGACTGCGTCCTTTCGCCGGAGGGCAAGCCGGAGAACTTCGATCATCCGCTGTACTACATCCGGGACGGCATCCTCATCATTCCCAAGAACGGGGTGATTCCATCGGGAACCGTCGTGTGACGGTGCCGATTTCCGGCTGTCCTTTTCGCGAACTGGCCGCTTCCATGCAGGGGTCTGATGCATGCATTTACGTCGTCCCGAGGTGGCAGTAGCCGGAGTGATCGAGGCATTGCCCTCTTGAGGGTGGCAGCCTTGCTGACGGGGTTGCCTCTCGCTGCGCAGCCAGTGATCACCCGCCAACCGCTGGGTGTGGCTGCCTACGAAACCCAGTCCGCCACCTTCTCGGTGGAGGCGACGGGTTTGGCTCCGCTGCGCTTCCAATGGAGATTCGCTGGCGACGGCATCGATTCGGCCACGAATTCGACCTTGGTCCTGACGAATCTGGCTTCAGCCCAGTCCGGCATCTATGCCGTCCAGGTGACCGATACGGCAGGGACCACGGCCAGTTCCGGCGTGGTCTTGAGTGTCTTGCCCCGGCCGTTTCCGACCTTTGGCTTCGGCACCTACCAGCCCGGTGTTTCGCCCGAGGTTCCGATTCAGTATCTGGCCTTCGGCGGAGAGAACCGGCTCCAGGTTTCGGTGGCCTATTCCACCAACGCCCTCTCGAATCCCCGGTTTGTCTCTTCCCTGACCCACTTTCCGGCCTCGGCGGTCATCCGGACGGATTCGACGATCCCGGGGTTCTTCGGGGTTGAGATGATCCTCCCCGCCGAAAGCACCCTGACGACCGGAGTGAACCCGCTGGGTCGCCTCCAGTTTGATGCGCTTGGAGGAGTCGGACCTTATCAAACGGCACTGGCCTTCACGAACACACCCTTCGCGGTGGAAGTCGGGCCGGTGGTTGGAACCAATGTCACCGCCTCCCTCGGAGTGATCGGCCCCGTCGTCCAGGTGCGGTCGGCACCGGTGCTGGATGCCCAATCCGGACTTTTCTTGCAGCAGATCGACATCGGCAATCCCGGGGTCATCACCCAGAGCCAGGTCCTGGTCACCGTGTCGGGGTTGACCAACGACTCCCTTGGGGTCCCCATCCGCCTTTACAATTCCCTGGGGACGAATTCTTCGGGTGGCGCGTTGGTGTTTTCTTCCGACCTGCCGCCCGGCATCGGCCGGGTGCTTCGGTTGGAGTACTACGTGGCCGACTTGACGACCGTCCCGGTCCCCACGCTGCTCTCGGAGCAATCGGCGTCGGTCGTCGGGCCTGCGCTCAGCTCACGCACCCTCTCGGTGGACCGGGCTCTCTACTTCACCAACGCGGCGTTTCCCTCGGGAGCCTTCCTCATCGAATTCCCGACGCAGGCCGGGCGGAATTATTTCGTCCAGTACGCGCCTACGCCCGACGCATTCGCGCAGGGATCGGGATCAATCCGGACGGCGTTGCCGGCGATTCCGGGAACAGGTTCCCGCGTGCAATGGATCGATCATGGTCCCCCGAAGACCGAATCCGCGCCCGGGGCGAGCAACCGGTTTTATCGGGTGATCCTGGGCCTTTGAGGTGGGGAGATCGTCTGCTTTCGAATCCAGATTTTTACGGTCAAGTATTGTGATCCACATGAAGAATCTCGTTGGTCAGGAGACACTGGCGATGTTGGCCATCGCGGGCGCGGCAACCGCGGCCTTGGGACAGGAACTCAGGCCCGCCCCCGGTTTCTGGGTCCGGGCAGGCGGTGTGATCCGCTCCGGCTACGGCGTGAGCTTTTCCGACACTTCGACTCCCTTGCCGACCGGGGCGGGGAACTTCGCCAACGGCTTTGTCCAGGGCTCGATCAGCACCAATTCTCCCTATACCTGGAATTGGGGCTACTCCGATCCGGCCCAGATCTCGGGCAACACCCTTCAACTTTCCCGCTTTGATTCGGCTCCCCGGGTGGGTGCGATCGATGGCGGGAGCCAGTCCGCCTTCGGTGGCGAGTTGCGGGCGGGGTTCGAGGCCCTGCGCTTTGAATTTTTTGAGCGGGATGTCCGATTCGGACTGGAGGCGGGCTATTCGTTCTCGTCCCTGTCCGCCTCGGGTTCCGGAAGCGTGACCCGTTCCAGCAGCTATTCGACGGCCACGTATTCGCTGATCGGGCCGGGCGGGCAGCCCATCATTCCGGCCGATGGTCCCTACAGCGGCACGTTCAACGGGCCGGGCCCCCTGATCCCGCTGGTGCCCCTCAGCCAAACCACCCTGGTGGGCGACGGCACGTCGGTGGTCGAATTGGGGCTCGATGCGGACCTGCACACCTTGAAGTTCGGGCCCTACTTCGAACTGCCGTTGTCCAGTCGTTGGGTCGTGGGAATGAGTTTCGGTTATTGCACCGTGTTGCCGGATGCCCAGTTTCAGATCAGCGAGAGCACCCGCTTTCCGGGGACCGACATCCCGGGGTCGTCGCTGCAGCGAACGGTTCGTCGGTCCGATTGGCAGCCGGGCGGCTACGCGGAAATCCGGGTGAACTTCGAACTGACCCGCAACATCGGCCTGTATCTCGCCGGGGAATTCCAACACAACGAGAACCTCCAGTTCGGCGGGTTTGGCCGGAAAGCGGAGGTCAAGCTGGGGGCGATCTACGGGGTCTCGGCCGGTGTCCGGCTCGCCTTCTGAGCCTGTGAATCCGCGGCCTCCACGGGAGCGATCCGGCATCTCTGGATGGGGTCGATTGCGGTTGGCTGGGCTGGCCGGACTCCTGTGGGCATTGATGGTGGGGTGTGCCGGAACCCACAGCCCTTCGGGCGCGTCCAAGGCCGACGAGACCGAGTCGATCCGCCCACTGGACGGAGCTGTGGGCCAGATCGCGCGGGTTCACGCCCAACTGCGCTTTGTCGTTGTGGACTTCCGCCTCAACACGCCTCCGGAACCCGAGCAATTCCTGGCGGTTTACCGGGACGGGCTGCGGGTGGCGGAACTGAAGGCGGGATACATCCGCCGCGATACCACCGTCTCGGCAGACATCCTCTCCGGCGAACCCCGCGAAGCCGACGAAGTCCGGGTGGAAAAGGCACCTTCTCCGGTCCGCTGAAGGCGTCCCGCGGTCAGCCGAGATGGGGGAGCGCCTCCGTGCTGTCGGCGAACTTCTGCGTGACTACCCCGGCCCGCTGCAACAGGGCTGGATGGAGGTTCGCCATCGGAGTGCGCAGGGCGTCCTTGAGGTGACGTCCCGGGGAGAGTGATCCACCGGCGTGTCCGGCGAGGAGCAGAGGCGGGTTTTCTGGTTGTGGGAGTTCCCGTCGGCGCATCCCCGCTCCATCAAGGATCATCAGGCGATCGAGGAAACCGGCAAACAGCTCCTGACGCCATTCGGCATGTAGAGCGCCGCGAAGCGCGGAGGATGCGCCAAGGCTGGAGCCTGGTCCGCACAGGATTCGACCTTGTCCGGCTGCCAGACTGCGGGGGAGGATTCCCGACATGCGTACGGTACAGGTTTCGTTGGGGGAGCGTTCGTATCGGATCCTGGTGGGCGGTTCGCTCCTCCCCCGATTGGGAGCGGAATGTTCCCGACTCAAGCTCGGGCGGCGGTGCGCCTTGGTCACCGATGAACGGGTGGCACCGCTTCATTCGGCGGCGGCCCTGCAATCGTTGGCCGCTGCCGGATTTGAACCCCTGCTGGTAACGGTTCCTTCGGGCGAAAGGGCCAAGTCCCTCAAGGTCGTCGCCGGCTGTTACGACCAGTTCGCTGCGGCCCGCCTGGAACGGAAATCCTTCGTAGTCGCGCTCGGGGGTGGGGTCGTCGGGGATCTGGCCGGGTTTGTCGCGGCGACCTACCTGCGGGGCGTCCCGTTCGTGCAGGTGCCGACGACGCTTCTGTCGCAGGTCGACAGTTCGGTCGGGGGCAAGGTGGGCGTGAACCT
>CAMCFL010000046.1 GCA_945873715.1 Akkermansia muciniphila | reverse complement strand
CGGGTCGTCCAGATCGATCCAGGGAAGTGCGAGCGGGGCCGAGTTCAGGACTTCCCTGAAGCCCGCCAGTCGCACGATCGTGGTTCCGTTGATGGAGACCTGCCGATAGAGGATCGGGCGGAACACAGAGGGGAGGTCCTCCCGGGGCAAACCCGGACGGGCAGCCGAACGGAAGTGCGTGGCATCATAGAGATTCGCCGCCACCTGGGCCAACCGATGCACCTTGGCATCCCACCGATAGATGTTGGTGATGCCGCGAACGACATTGGTGCCGTGAACCGGGAGGCCGTGGCCCAGATGGAGGGTGCGTGGAGAAGCCAGCAGGGTCGCGTCCGGCAAGCCATTGGTGTACTCGGACAGGAACAGGCGATGGACGGCGCTGGTGTACCACTCGATCGGAGTCCAGTCGCGGAACCGGCTGACATCGGCGCTGGTAGCCAGGTCCTGGTTCACGTCGCCCTCGGGAGCGTAATTCAGGTTCAACTTGGCCCGACGGAAGTAGGTGCCCGCGATGTTGGTCCCGGATTCAAAGCGGCCGTCCCCGGTGTCCGTACCCAGACTACCCAACATCCGATAAAAGGTATTCTGGTCGTAGGTGCTCCGGAGGAGCGCACCGGAAAAATCACGGCGTCCGATCAGTCGCTCGGAAAGGTCGATGCCCAACGACCCGTCCACCAACCGCGTCAGGTCCGTCAACTGCCGGGTATTGTCGGAGCCCATCCAGGGCGTGCCCACCGAGTCCTCGTTGGCTCCGGTCAGGTAGAAGTCCTGCGGGCGCCGGAACTCGGCCATGGTCAGGGGGATTGGACCATCCGACTTGCTGTCATAGGCGTCGAAGGCAAACGGCGGGGTCACACCGAAGTAGCTGGGGGCATCGAGTCCAAGCGTCTGACCGCGCCGGGCACGGAAGAGACGGTCGGCATCGCCGAAGGCGATCCCGGAGGAAGCGGAGGCCAATGCGAACCGGTACTGATAGTCGAAGACGGAGGCTCCGCCGCGAGCCCGCCAGATGTTGGTGTTCAGGTCGGCCAGGTAACCCGCCAGGTTGATTTCTCCGGCGCTCACTCCCTGATTGCGCATGAACCCACTGCCGACATCGCGGCGGAACTTCACCTCATTGTGGGCGTAGTTGATGTCGAGGGTCTTGCCCGCCGGCAGGATCAGGTAGGCATAGCGGAACACGAACCGATTGGTGCCGCTATGGATGGCATCGCCATGCTCACGCACCCCGATCCATTCCGGATCGCCCACCTGGTCACTGGTACCGAACAACCGCCCCTGCTGGTTGAAGGTCAACTGCAGGCCGTTGGTGTCGAAGATGCCGTTGCGGTTCAGGTCGAGGTAAAAGCGGAACTCCGGGGCCACCAGAGGACTCCGGCTGACCTGCGCGAAGACCGGCGGACGCGGGTCGTAGTACAGGTTCATCAACGACGCCCGGTACAGCAGGACATCGTCGCTGTTGTTCAGGTTGAAGACCGGCGCTCCATTCGCCCGGAAGTAGGTGGTGGCGTTGGTCAGGATGCGCGGATCGTTCAACGGCAATGTCTCGCCCGCCATCTCCCGGAGCTGACTGACATTCAGCCGGTCGTTCACCCAGTTGGTCGATACCGCCAGATCAAAGTTGAACCGGTTGGTTGAACCAATGATCCGCCCGGCAATCTCGGCTTGCGCCCGTTGCAGGGCGGTCTCGGCTGCGAACTGGGCGTCCAACTGCTCGCCTGCGGCACCCACCGAGGCGCGATCGGATCGGGTCACCGCCAGGAAGGCGACGGCGGTGATCGTCACCACCGAGAGCATCAGCAGGGTGATGACCAGCGCGATGCCGCGTTGTTGATTTCGATTCATCGGAGGAAAGGGCGCAGCGGAACGCGTTGGCGGAAGCTCTGGATGCGCGAGAGATTGTTGGTCAGGAATCGATTTCGGATCGTGGCATTCTCCGGGAGTGCCCGATACTGCTCCAGCAGTCGGGGCTCCAGGGTATCCACTTCCACCTCCACATAGGCCGGCATCGCCGTGCCCGAGAAGGTGGTTTCGGTCAACAGCCCACCCTGAATGTGATTCAGCAGGACCGGAAGGAGGGGCGGGACCGAGGGACTCGATGCCGGAACGGTAGTGGGGCGGGCGGGAAGCAGGGTCGTCGGATAGAAGTCATTATAGGGCCGGCCCAAGGCATCATACGGAGTCACCTTGAAATTCAGGACGCCGTCCAATACCCGGGCGGCATTGGTGCGGTAGGGCAATACCGCCGCCGTCCCGCCGGAGAACGGACGTCCAAGAACATGCGTCAGGAGTGCCGGGGCCGCGAACCGTCCACGGACATTGAATCGCACCGGAGTATTGGTGACGACGGTCTCACCGGGGATGCGCTCCAGGTCGCCCCGGTCTTCGTAGCGGTACAAAGTGCCGATCGGCGGGGTGGTGCGCAGGGTGGGGTTGGCTTCGTTGGCGATGAAATAGCCGAACACCGACCACTGCTGGTCCGTGACATTCCGGATGGCAAAGAACTCCTGCAGGACGGGCTGACGCTCTTGAAAGAAGGAATCCTGGTTCTCGATCAGGTTTGGTGCCACGGACAGCCGGGTGACGAAGTGTGGGCCGTCGAACACCCCGGCGGGCCGGGCCTGTTCCAGATCCCGCGTCAGCAATTCCAACGCGGAACGGGAGCCCTCGAAGACGTCGACCTGACCCACCGTGCCGCGCAAGGCACGCTGGGTCTGGTCGAACATCGCGTAGAGCGCGAGGATGACCACGCTGAGCAGGCCGACGGCGACCAGCATTTCGATCAGGGAAAAGCCCCGTCGCGCCGCCCGAAGGATGATGTTTCTAGCACGCATGGGACACTCAGTTCGGCCAAGGGACGGCATTCGTCCGGCCGCCGTTGAAACGGTAAACCGGGTGCAGGGTGCCAAGGAAATTGGTGGTCAACAGGTCCCGATCTGACCGCACCAGGGTCCGGTAGGAGCGACGGCTGTTGCCGGCGCGGAAATCGCCACCGACCCGATAGACCGGCCACTGAAAGGTCAACCGGAAGTCGCTCAGTCCCTGTTCGATGCGCAGCACCTGGCTGGCGACGATGTTGGATGCCACGACATTGGTATAGCCGTTCAGGACCAACGGGGGCCGGGTGGGCGTCGACTGCGTCTCGCTGGTCACCAGGTAGCGCATGGCGGTTTCCAGTCGCGACGGATCCGGACGTCCGCCGACTCCGCGGTAGGGCTTTTCGCTGAAGGGACTGCTGAAGGTCCGGAACTGGGCCGTCACCTCGTTCTGCACGAGGCCGGCGGGGATCGCCTCGAAACGGGGCATGCCCAGCAATGCGGTTACCTGCCAGGAGGCCGTGAGGGGGATCACCGTGCCAGGCAGTGCCTCCTGATAATTGGGCCCGCGAAAGTAGAACTCCTGCCGCTGGGCACCCGTGCGCCTCCACAGGATGAAATCCACCTGATTGGTCAGATCGGGAATGGCCATCGCCCCGCTGCGGATGGACTCGATGAGGAACTGGGCGTCCTGCGCCACCAGCGTGTCTTCGCGGTTCTGCTTCTGGACATTCAGTCCCGAGGGCAACACCCCGATGATGGCCGTCAGCGCAATGCCGACCACCGCGATGCAGAGCGCCAACTCCGTCAGGGTGAAGGCCGCTCTGCGGTCCCGTGTTTGGAATGGGGTCTTCATCACTGCGGCAGGTTCTTCATCAGGCGTGCACGCCCGGTGTAGTACGAAACTCGAATCAACCCGTTGGTATAACCAAACCGCGGCGCTTCCACCGCATCCACCCCGCCCGGCCGCGGCTGGCCATCGGCCTGGCGCGGGATGAAGACCGACCCCGGGGCGACGGCCAGCACCACGTCGGATCCCGGGAACACCGGATTCCCCAGCGCATCGCGCATTCCAGCGTAGGTCACGTCCGCAATCCGACCGCTCGGATCAAAGGCAATGAAGGGGAGCAGCGGCATGACGTCCTGACCGTTCCAGATCGGGGTTGTACCACTGTAATGGTTCAGCAATTCCGCCCCGGGCAGCACCAACGGAAAAGGAAAGCGGCCCTGAGCCAGGCGATGCGGATGATTGGTCAACTGCGGGACGGTCGGTCCCGACGAGGGATCCGGGAGACCCAACATTTCCCTGGGGAAAAGCACGCCCTGGGGAAGTGAGCGCCATTCGGTCAGGTATCGGGGGCGTTCCTTGCCCGGTTGTTCCCCCAGCCGCCGCTGGGTATAGATCGCGTAGGAAGAATACTGACCGAACACCACATTGGTCAGCACGGTCAGCGCCTCCTGCCGGAAGCTCCCGAACTGGCCGGCGTTCAGACGCAGGAAGGTATCCTGTTGGGCCCAGGAATTCGTCGGCGCGAACAGCACATACACCGTCGACCGGTTCTTGATGGCCATCTGCCGGGCGAAGCGCAGGTCATCGACCAACTGCCGTTGGCCGGCGGAGAATGCATTCGACTGGCCGAACCCCTTGAACGCCGGTGCCGTGAGCGCCGCGAGCGCACCGATGATCGCCAACACCACCAGCAGCTCGATCAGCGTGAAGGCCGGCCGACGCGTCCGGGGATTCGATGTTCTCAAGGGGTTCATGAGGCTTGGAGGGTTGACCCGTCCGATCACTTCCAACTGTAGAGGTTGTCGCCGTTCGGCGTGCCCTTGGCCGTCTGGCCGGACGCGGGAAGGCCGAAGTTCGCCTGCCCATCGGCTCCCAGCGAGAACACCGCCACCGGGGCATTGATGAATTCGCGCTCACCGGGGGCACCGGCAAACGGGTTGCGCACGCGACCGTCGTAGTCGAGGTCGACAATCACGATGAAAGGAAACCCCCAGGCATCCCGGAAGGCACCATCCTCGTCGCTGACCCGGTCGGGCTTCCGGCCCAACTCCGATCGGACGGTGATGAAGATCTCCTGTTGGGGATTGAGTTCGTTCCCCCGGTTGATCATCTCGCCGTTGATCGTCCTCTGCTCGCGCAGGAGGATGGTCATCAATTCTGCGTTGCTCACCTGCCAAGGCGCTCCCGAGCGATTGATCACCGAGGCATACACCGCGCCCGGCTTGGAGGCCGGCAGCTGCCCGCCGTCCTGTTGCGTGCCATAGATGAAGTCCGGCAAATCCGCGCTCACCGCCGCCCGGGTCCTGGCGGAGGTCGGCATCCGCGTGTACTTCGTCTGATAGGCCTGGACCGCGCCCGTCAGGTTGGCGATCTGGGTCAGGCACTGCTTCTTCTTCGCGTTCTGGGAGACCCTGGACACGGCGGGCAGAAGCATGCCGGCCAGGATCGCGATGATGGCAATGACGACCAGCAACTCGATCAGCGTGAAGCCGCTGCGGCGCCGGGTTTGGAATCGGGTTTTCATGGTCTGAAAAGGGGGTTGGGTCCGGGTTCAGTTCTTCCAATTGCCGATGATCTCCTTGCGTCCCCGCACGATGATTTCGGCCCAAAGATCGTAGCTGCCCGGATTGTGGATCGGGTTGCTGGAGTTGTACCGCCAGGGATTCAGGCGCGGCTGGGAGGGAACCGGCGGCGGAAACTGGCTGTTGTTGAACGGCCAGGGAACCGGAGCCACCAGCACCTCGATATCCGGGTTCCGCGACACCTCCGCGTGTTGGCTCTCCTTGAAATCCATCCGGAACAGACGGCGTACCGCGTTGGTGGGCTGGGCGTTCACAAACCCATCCCGCCGGAAAAAGTTCTCTAGCTGAGTCGGATACAGGCGCACATCCGAGGCGTCCTGATCTCCCACCGGCACGAAATACCCTTCCCTGGCCTCCCTCACCACCACCACCCCGGTCAACTCGTAGAACAGCGGGTGGATCACCGAATTCACGATCGGCATCCCGTCCGAGGCGGCTCCCGTGACATTGTCCGGCGGGAACACCCCGAAGCGGGCCTTGTAGGCCTCGATCCCGGTGATGAGCTTCTGCAACTCCGTGCGCGTCCGGCTTTCCCGGATCCGGGCAGTGGCCTGCGGTGCAAGCCCGACCAACAGGCCGGCGAGAACCGCGATGATCGAGATGACCACCAGCAACTCAATCAGCGTGAACGCCGCGGCGGCGGGCTTCATCACGGCATTTTTCGGCGGTTTCATGCGGGCAGAAAAGGGGACTTGGTACACGCTTCAGTTCAACGGTCACGCATTTCTTTCTCCATGCGCTCACTCAGCCACTGCTTGATCATGCTCTGATAATTGAGGAACCGGGACCGAGCGACTCGCTTGATTCGTGCCAACATCCGCGGATCCATCCGCAAGGTGATCGTGACCGACTCGGATCCCTCGGACATGGCCGTCGCCGCGGCCTCCATCAGGCGCAGGTCCACCTGATGGTCCATCCAGTAGGCGGCTTCCACCTGTTCACCGTCGAACAGTGGAACCTCCTCCCAGGAACTGATGGATTCCAGACTCATGACCTGAACCTCACGCAGACAACGCCTGATTGAGCCGTCGTTGGTAGAAGTACTCTTCCAACTCCGTGAACGGCCTCGACAGGATCACCCGGATCGACTTCCCGTTGGTCCGATACACGCTGAACAACCCCACCCCACCGGCAGAACGCCCCAGGTTGAAATAGCGAGCCTGTACCGAAAACCGGGTCGAATCGGGCATCAACCGCACCGCAAACGGGTCCTCAAACGACTCTTCGATCTCGGTTACCGTTAAAGAGCCGGCGACTTCAAACGACAGATTGTTCCAATCAAACTCCATCAGATCTCACTGTCGTCATGGCATCGACCATTCATTGTGCTTACATTGTATTTACGTTCACTGAGACCCCTCGGTCAAGCGGTCGTCACGGAAAATTCATCCTCAGGCCCATCTTGGGTTTGTTGACACGAATGCAGGCCCGCTGCCCTCAGCGGGCGTTTCCTCTTCGCCGCCTGAGGGCAGGCGGCCTACCTCCATCACAAACTCAGGATGCACCCTGCGTCGTCCGCAGTTCCCGGTTCCTCCTCCCGCCATTTCCGGCTTCAGTCGCTGGATGCGATGCCTCGCGACCATTCCCGCCCGGATCTTCCTCGCCGCGGCGGTCGCTTCTGCTGGCCTTGGGGCGGAGCCGATCCGTCTCCGGATTGCGACCTTCAACGCTTCCCTGAACCGTGAGCAACCCGGCGCCCTGGCGGCCGATCTGCGGGCCGGCACCAATGGGCAGGCCCGACAGATCGCAGCCATCCTCCAAAAGGTTCGCCCGGACGTGGTCTTGCTCAACGAGTTCGATTACGACGCCCGCGGGGAGTCGCTCGACCTGTTCCGGCGGCATTACCTGGAAGTCGCTCAAGAAGGACAGGCACCGCTGCAACTCCGGCACGGCTTCGCACCCCCGGTGAACACGGGAGTGTTGCCGGGCGGGGTCGGCCACGACTTCAACCGGGACGGCCAGTCCGCCAACGCCCCGCTGCCGCCTGGAGCCAGCGCCCGCGAACGCAACGCCCATGGGGGTGACTGCTTTGGATTCGGGGTTTTCCCGGGCCAGTACGGGTTCGCGATCCTCTCCCGATTCCCGATCCAGACCAACGGACTGCGCACCTTTCAGAATCTGTTGTGGAAGGACCTGCCGGGATCGGCTCTTCCCGATGATCCCAGCACCCCCGAGCCGGGCGACTGGTACCCACCCGCCGATCTGGCGGTGTTCCGGCTCTCCTCCAAGAACCACGTGGATGCACCGGTGGAGATCGCCCCCGGAGTCATCGTCCACCTCCTGGCGAGTCATCCCACCCCCCCGGTCTTTGACGGTCCCGAGGATCGCAACGGACGACGCAACCACGATGAGATCCGTTTCTGGGCCGACTACGTGGCCGGGCTGGGATGGATGCAGGACGACGATGGAAAACGCGGTGGCCTGGCGGGACAGGCGCGGTTTTTTCTCCTGGGCGACCTGAACGCCGATCCCCTCGACGGCGACAGCTTCCAGTCGCCCGCGCGCCTGCTGCTCGACCACCCCAGGATCTCGGGTGGACCCACGCCCTCCAGTCTGGGATCGGTGGAAGCCAGCCGATTGCAGGCGGCGAACAACCTCCGGCAGAAGGGAAACCCGGCCTTCGATACCGGTGACTTCGCGGACCGTGGCAACGCCCCCGGGAACCTAAGGATTGATTATGTCCTCCCCTCGAAGGCGGGATTCCGTGTGATCGATTCCGGCGTGTTCTGGCCGGAAAAGTCAGACCCGGCCTCGCGATGGGTCGAGGCCTCGGATCACCGGTTGGTCTGGGTGGATGTCGTGGTGGACTAGGCCCTCCGCTCCCGGATCGCCGTCACGATCTCCGCGATCGCGTCGGCCTTGGGCTTCGCGCCCTGAGGTCCCTTGCTGTGGAGCCGGACACTGACCGCGCCTGCTTCCAGGTCGCGTCCCCCGATGACCAGCATGGTGTGGACCTTGGACTGTTCGGCATCCTGGATCTTGGCCTTGATGGGATTGGTGGACCAATCGCCCTCGGCCCGGACCTGGTGTCCACGCAACTCGCTGACGATGGAACGGGCGTACTCCACCAGGGGAGCGTCATCGCCGATGGTGAGGACCCGCACCTGCTCGGGAGCGAGCCAGAGCGGGAAGTTGCCGGCGTAATGCTCGATCAGGAAGCCGATGAACCGTTCATGGGTCCCGAGGGGAGCCCGATGGATGCACAGCGGCGTCTTCTCGGTGTTGTCGCGATCCTTGTAGACCAGACCGAACCGGCGCGGCACGGCGAAGTCCACCTGGTTGGTGGCGATGGTGAACTCGCGTCCGATCGCGCTCCACACCTGCACATCGATCTTGGGACCGTAGAAGGCAGCCTCGTTGGCTACCTCGACGTAATTGATGCCGCTGCTCTGGAGGACCCCGCGCACCATGTCTTCCGTCTTCTTCCACAGCTCGGGTTCGTTGACGAACTTCTGCCCGAGCTTCGCCGGATCGTGGGTGCTGAAGCGCATCAGGTAACGGTCGATGCCGAAGATCTTGAAATACTTCAGGTACATCTCGTTCACGGCATTGAACTCGGCCGCGAACTGTTCCGGCGTGAGATAGATGTGGGCGTCGTTCATCTGCATTGAACGGACGCGCATCAACCCGAACAACTCTCCCGACTGCTCATACCGATAACAGGTCCCGTACTCGGCCAGGCGCAGCGGCAGATCCCGGTAACTGTGCGGTTCCGCCGCGAAGATCCGGTGATGATGCGGACAGTTCATCGCCTTGAGGTAATAGCGGGTGGCCACCTCATCGGCTTCGGCCTCCTTGAACTCCATCGGGGCGAACATGCTCTCGGCGTAGTACGGCAGGTGCCCGGAGGTCTTATACAACTTCTCCTTGGCGAGGTGCGGTGTGCGCACGCGGACGTATCCGGCGGCGAACTCGGTTTCCTTGGCCAGACGCTCCAACTCCTCCACCAGCACGGTGCCCTTGGGCAGCCACAACGGCAGGCCGGGACCGACGTACTCGGAATCGAAGGCGAACAATCCCATCTCCGCCCCGATACGACGGTGATCGCGCTTCTTCGCCTCTTCCTGGAGCTTGAGCCAGGTCTCCAGTTCCTCCTTGTTCTTGAAGGCGGTGCCGTACAACCGCTGCAACTGGGGGTTCTTCTCGTTCCCACGGAAATAGGCGCTGGCCACCTTGAGCAGCTTGAACGCCTTCACATTCCCGGTCCGCATCACGTGCGGCCCGGCGCAGAGATCCACAAAATCACCGTTGGTATAGAAGCTGATGGCTTCGCCTTCCGGGATGTCCGCCAACCGCTCCGTCTTGTACTTTTGTCCACGCACCTCGAAGTAGGCCCGGGCCTCGTCCCGGGTCCGGATCCCCTTCTCGAAGACCTGGTTTTCCTTCGCGATCTTGCGCATCTCCTCCTCGATCCGCGGGAAATCCTCCGGTGAGAACCGGTGGGACGGCAGGTCGAAGTCGTAATAGAACCCCTCGTCGGTCGGCGGTCCGATGTCGAGCAGCGCGTCCGGCCAGATCCGCAGCACGGCCGCGGCCAGCATGTGCGCGCAGGAATGCCTGATCCGCATGAGCTCGGTCATCTGCTCACGTTGATCCAGCGTCTTGCGCTGCACTTCGGTCTTGGCGGCCTCCAAACTGGCGTTTCCTTCGGCGTTCTCCATGGCGTTCTCCCGGTCGGCCCCGATCGTCGCTCTCCGTAACAACAAAAACGCCCCGGACCAGATCGGTGCGAGGCGTGGTGCGTTCATCCCCTCGGAATGAACGCTAGCAAGTCGTCACGGTGCGGACAGGTGGCACGTGGACATGAAGCCGCACCCGGGCACCGCAGGCAAGTTCCCAGATGCCCCCTTCAGAAAGGGAGCATCTTGAGTTTGTCATGCCTGTAGGCCGCCTGCCCTCAGGCGGCGATGTGAAAGCCCCCGCTGGGGGCAGCGGGCCTACAACGGTGACAACCAACTCAAGATTCACCCGACCCCTTCAGAAGCTCAACGTGAGGCCCGCGTAGTAATTGCGGCCGTAGGCGGGATCAATGCCGTCAGGTCGGATCCGGGAGTAGTAATCCTCGTCGAACAGGTTGTTGATCCCGGCGAGCACCCCCACCCGGTTCCGGTACACCTTCCATTCCAGCGTCAGGTCCCAGACCTGGTAGGCCGGCACGTCGAAGTTCGCCGCGTTGCTGTCATTGGCGGAATGGCCGGCCACAAAGGTTCCGGTGAAGGCCACCTTGGCCCGGTCCAGCCACCGGTAGATGACCCCAGCCCGGACGAGATGCTCCGGCGCGTAGGCAGGCGTATTGCCCATCAGCGCCGCCGTTGCACTCGACCGGATCTCGGCGTCCAGCAGCATGGCATTGCCATACAGGCTGACCTGGTGATCCCCGGCAGTGCCCTTGCCACCCCCCAAGGCGTCCGCAAGCCCGATCAACTCCAACTCCAGGGCCAGTTCCGCACCCCGATGCACCGTTTGACCGATGTTCTGCACCGTCGCTCCCACCGTCCCGACCTGATTGTCGAAATCCATCCAGAACAGGCTCGCATCCCAGTAAACGTAGGGAACCGGCTGACCGCGCAGGCCCACGTCGGTTTGCCAACTGCTGCCCGGGTCCAGGTTTCCATTGGCCACCGCACCGCCGGCCGTGGGCACCGACTCGGTGAAGATCTTGGGACGGTACGCCTGCGAAAGGTTGGCGTAAGCCGTCACGCTGCGGGGCATCTGGTACTCCACCCCTGCCCCGAGCAACGGCACCAAGTCGTGTTCGCTGACATCCCCCAGCGCCGTTCCCGCCGCGCCCTTGGCGGTGTTCACGTTCTCCTTCACCGACTGCCAGACGTTCTCCAATCGAATCCCCGGCACGATCGACAGGTTGCCGAAGACAAACCGGTTCTCCACGAACACGGGTGCGTACACCACCTCCCGGTCCGAACCGCGAACCACCGCGCCGCTCTCCGCCGTCGGTGAAGCCCCGCGCTCGTCCACCCGCGGCGACGCGGTGTGATACAACTGCACCCCGGCCGTCAGCGTGTTGCTGTTGTCATCCCAAGCCCAGCCGTGACGCAGCCGTGCCTCGATCCCCTGGGTGTAGAACTCCTGGGTCTCGATGTCGTTGGCATTCCCCGTCGCGCGGATCCCGAATCCGCCCCCGGTCTGGCGACGGCTGTGTCGCCGGTAATACCCCCCC
>CAMCFL010000045.1 GCA_945873715.1 Akkermansia muciniphila | reverse complement strand
CGGTGAAGTGTCGGATCTTCTGCACCGCCGGAAGCAGGAGGGCCACGGGCTCACCTTCAGGATCCACCGGAACCGGGAAGCGCATGGTCAGGCGTCCGGGCCCACCCCCGGGGGTTGGTCGACCCCAACCGAGATCTGAGGAAGGGGTGTGAAGCCGACGTCGAGGGAGTAGGGCGAAGGACTGGTGGTGCGGAGGGCATCATCCCTTGAAACGAGGACGAAGTAGGTCCCGGGGTTCATCAGGTACTCGGCGACTTCCGGACGACGGCGGGATTTGCCCGCCATGGGACGCCGAGGAGCCAGATTTCGGTCGTACACCACGAAATCGACGTCGTCTCCCGGATTTACCGAAAGCCGAAGCTGGACGTACCCGGTCTCCGGTACCGCGAAAGTGTAGATCCGTTCCGCGACATCGCCAGCATCGGCGACCGAGCCGGAATCCGCGACGGCGATGGAGCCGTTCACCTGCGCGGGAGGAACGAGCACGGGCGCACCTGAAAGGATGGATCCTGTCGGGAGATTGCCCAGCTTGCCTGGCCCGACCGGAGCCCCCGGCGTGGTGCCACCCAGCGGAGGGGTGAGTACCCGGAACCGGGTGCCGTGGGGAAGCTCCGCTCGGAGCTGGCGCACGAACTGGCCGGTGGAGGAAGAGGCGAACTGAAGATTGTTGAAGTACGTCGGAACGCCCGGGCCATGACCCGGACCGGGGTAGGTGCGCATGACGTGGAAATGCAGATGGGGGCCGGAGGATGCGCCGCTGTTGCCGACCAAGCCCAATGGCTGGCCCGCCGTTACCTGATCCCCGAGCTGGACCTGGACCGATCCGGTGATCATGTGGGCGTAGAAGCTGAATTCGCCATTGCCGTGGTTGATGATCACCGAGTTGCCGCCGCCACCCGACGCAGGATCGCGTGTGCCAACGGGGAAGTTCTCCGGATCCCCATCTCTCGAAAACACCACCTGCCCGGGCCCGATGGCGGAGACGGGCGCTCCGTAGATCAGCGAGGCTTCGTTGAAGTCTCTGGCCTGATAGCTGGCCTCTGGATCAAATCCGGGTGCTCCACTCCACTTCGTCCGGAGTTGGTTCAGGTTGAGGCTGGCAGACGGCCTTCGGCTGCTCTGGGTGGCCGTGTCGAACATGACGAGGTCCAAGGCATAGCGTTGGCTCGGATTGCCGACATGGTTTTGCCCGAAATGATGGCTCTGGGAAACCTGCAGCAGGACGGGTTCCGGTCCCGCCCAGTTCACCAAAGGGAATTGAAAGTTGTTCCGGTTGCGCTCGAAAGGCTTGGGCTGCGCCCCGGCGAAGACCACCGATCCGTTGATTTCCTTGAACTGGATGACGACATCGACCCGGGCCGGTGCCGACTTGGGATCGAAGCCAGGAAAGGGTGGATTCTCCGCGTCTCCCGCAAAGGGGAAATCCAGGAGATCGGTTCGCACGACCGCGTTGGTGGGAACCGTCACGCCGGGATTCAGGGATCCGTTGAAATCCAACCGGGCAAACGCCCACCGGTACGGATCCGTCTTCTGCGGATCGTCCACTGCGACTTCGGCCCAGCCGCCGATGATGATGTCCCCGACATCCCCCACGTATAGGACTCCGCACCCCACCGCCGTGGCCTGGGAGCCGCCGCCCAGCCCAGGAATGGTGCGCCGGCCATCCTGACTGAAGGTTGGATCCAAGGTGCCATCTGACTTCAGCCGGGCGATGGCGAAAGCGCGCCCAGCCCCGGAAGTGGCATGACCGGTCAGGATGACCCGGCCAAAGAGGTCTTCCGTCGCTCCCACGGGTGAAGCGTCCTCTCTGCCTGGAAAGGAGAAGGTGACTCGGCCACCGGTCCCGAAGTCTGGATCCAGTGAGCCATCATCCAGAAGGCGGGCGACTCCGAACTGATGGTTGCCGTCCGGATCAACCACCCTGCCCGTCACAAGGATTTTCCCTGAATTCAGGAGGATCAACTTGGCCGCTTGAGAGGAGGCCGAACCTGGGAAGGTCAGCAAGCTGAAGCCGGCCGACCCGAAATTTTCGTCTGCCAGGCCGTCGTCTCCGAGGCGCGCAACCCACATCCTTCGCGATCCATTCACCGTGGTATGACCCGCCACCAGAACCCGTTCGATGGAGTCGGAAGCCACGGCAAACGCCTGACTGGCGGAGCTTCCCGGCACATTCAGCACCGAGGAGCCCCCCGTAGCGAAGGAAGGATCGAGAACTCCGGTCGGCGTCAGGCGCGCGACAAAGGCCTTCTGGCTGCCGTTCAGAGAGACCCAGCCAGCTGCGACGACCCGGGCGTTGTCATCCAGGGCGAGATCTTCCGCGAGGGCGAATCCGCCGAGGGGCCAGGTCGCGATACCGTCGCCGCCGCCATAGGCCAGTACCAGCACACCGTTGGAGTCGAACCGGGCGACGAAGGGATTCGCCGGTCCCCCGCCCGTGCCGCCGGAGACGAAGATGCCTGCGCCCGCTTCCACCACCAGGCCGCGAGTGACCCCCTTCACCGGCGTCACCACGATTCCATTGCCTCCACTCTGGCCGTCAAAGCTCGAATCCGGGCGTCCATCCTGCCGAAACCGGCCTAGGACGATCGTGCTGAGGTTCCCGCCGTCCCGGGCAGAGCCGACGACCCAAGTGCGACCATCGTTCGCGGTGGCCAGGTCGGACAGGCTGTCGAGGGTCAGATCAGGGAGATCCACCAGCGAAATGCCATTGATGAAGGCTGAGGAGTTGAACGCCGAGCGAGCAGCAAATTCAGAGGGGGTGAGCGGTGCCGTACTGCTCAGGGATCCACTTGCGTCGAAGAAGCGAACCTGGCCCGACAGATAATTCAGTTCTCCGGGCGTCTGGTTCGAGAAGCCGAATCGATAGTCGAGTCGGGCACTCAACGGCATGTAGGTCAGGATCGGATTCAGATCTCCATCCGGTTGGGTCGCCGGAATGAGCGGATGCGTGGTGGAAACCTGAGCCCGAACAGGATTCTGAGCCAACACGAGGGCTCCTAGGAGGGCCGCTCGTGCGGAGGTGAGAAAGCCATTCATTTTCCCCGACGAAGCAAACAATTGGGGCGGGCTACGCGCTTGGTGGAGGGACCGAAAAAAAGCGGCCTTGGGGGTGACACACGGATTACACCGCCCAAGGCCGCCAACGCGCCCACTCAGGCGTGTTAAAAGGAGAAAGAGGAGATACGTAGACAGATACCGGGGGCGATCCCCCTTGACAAGTCCCAAGGCGAGGTTTCGTCAGGGAGTTATCCGCAGGTTGTTCGCCGGGCTGCCGACTCCATCCCGGGAGGACTCTGCGCTGAGGATGGGAACGGTAGGGAGGGATAATCCCCTGATAAATGATAACAAATAACGTTAATCTAGAGTCTTTCCGGTCGCTTTCTGGGTGCGGCGAAGCCAGACCATGACCAGTCCCAGGTCTGCTGGCGTCACCCCGGATATCCGTGTGGCTTGCCCGACGGTGCTCGGGCGAATCTTCCCCAACTTCGATCGCGCTTCCGTTCTCAGGCTAGCAACCTTCTCATAATCAAAGTCGGAGGGGATCAATTGATCTTCCAACCCCCGAAAGCGATCCACCTCCGCCTCCTGACGTCGGATGTAGCCCGCGTACTTGATCTCAATCTCAACCTGCAGGCTGATCTCCGCATTGATGTCGTCCCGACGTCCGTCCAGGCAGGAGTAGGAGACTTCGGGTCGCCGCAGCGATTGCGCCAAGGTCTCTGACCCAACGCGGGTCCTCTCCAGCCGACCCACTTCTTCCGAGATTTGGGCCCTCTTTGTGGAGACTCGATCCATCAGGCGGTGGGGAAGCAGTCCAGACTCATGGCTCAGCGACGAGAGCCTGAGGTCCGCATTGTCCTGTCGAAGAAGCAGTCTGTGCTCAGCGCGGCTGGTGAACATCCGGTATGGTTCCAAAGTCCCCTTGGTCACCAGATCATCGATCAGCACGCCGATATAGGCTTG
Organism: Akkermansia muciniphila; assembly: GCA_945873715.1. Classification (GTDB taxonomy): domain Bacteria; phylum Verrucomicrobiota; class Verrucomicrobiia; order Limisphaerales; family UBA9464; genus UBA6176. The sequence goes on along the minus strand of CAMCFL010000045.1, from coordinate 7,706 downwards.
ATCCCTTCCGAGGACCAACCCCGGTCTACCGAGAACCCGGAGAGCAGCATTGATCCCGGCCATCAACCCTTGAGCGCCTGCTTCCTCGTACCCGGAGGTCCCATTGATCTGTCCTGCCAGAAACAGGTTGGCGCAGCGCTTGGTCTCCAGGGTGGCCTGAAGCTGGGTGGGGTGGACGAAATCGTACTCGACCGCGTAGGCTGGGCGCAGGATTTCGGCCCTCTCACAGCCTACGATGGAGCGCACCATCTGGATCTGAATTTCATAGGGCAACGAGGTGGAGAAGCCGTTGACATAGATCTCGTCGGTGGAGATGCCTTCCGGCTCGAGGAAGATCTGGTGACTGGGTTTGTCGGCAAATCGGACAAACTTATCCTCGATACTGGGGCAATACCGCGGTCCAACGCCTTCGATCACCCCGGAGTACATGGGAGACTGATGCAGATTGGCGAGAATCAGTTCCCGGGTGCGATCAGTGGTGAACGTGATGTAGCAAGGGTGTTGTCCCCCTGCCCGGGCGAGAATCGAGCCTGGGGGATATTCTGGCGTTGCAGATCCGACAGGATGTTCCACGTGGAACGAGCTCGTACCGCGGATGGATCTGCTCCGCTCCAGTCGATCCAGCTCGTCGTCCCAGAGCTCCTCCTTCCAGTAGGTAAACCAAGGAATCGCCTCGTCCCCGGGTTGGACGCCACACTGGGAGAAGTCGATCGATTGTCGCACCAACCGTGGCGGCGTGCCGGTCTTCAACCGACCCAGTTCCAGGCCGAGTTCCTTGAGGGATCCGGATAATCCCATGGCGGCAGCCTCGCCCGCCCGGCCCCCGGACTGCTGGGTGGCTCCGATATGCATCAGGCCCCGCAGGAATGTGCCGGTGGTGATGATCACGGTCCTTCCGAGGTATTGAACCTCCAGGGTGGTCTCGACGCCGATGACCTGAAGATCTCGAACGACCAGGCGGTGGGTCTGGCCCTGTTTGATGTCGAGGTTCAGTTGTCTCTCACAGATCCATTTCAAGCGGAACTGATAGGCCTTTTTGTCGCATTGTGCTCTCGGGGCCCATACCGAAGGACCCTTTTTGGTATTCAGCATCCGGAACTGCAATCCGGTCATGTCGGTGTTCCTTCCCATCTCTCCCCCCAGGGCATCGATCTCCCTTGCCAGATGACCCTTGGCCAAACCGCCGATTGCGGGGTTACAGGACATCTGTCCGATGGTGTCGAGGTTGGTGGACAACAGGAGGGTGGAACATCCCATTCGGGACGCCGCAAGTGCGGCTTCCACGCCTGCATGTCCAGCGCCGACAACGATCACGTCATATTGCTTCGGATAGACGAACCCCATGAGCCCGCATCCTACGGAAACTTGCATGGAACGGCAATGGACCTGTTCGGGGCCAGACAGAGAATAGAGTCAGATCCGGCCCGAGTTGCGTTTGCTGGAGGGACCGGCTCTGAAAGTCTGATTCCAAGAATGAGAGAGGTCGTTGAGAGGCCCCTTCAAGGCGAGCTCGAGGTCCTCATTGAGCACTGGCACGGATCGCCCAAGAAGTTCCACGTGGAACAGAGCTGTCGGGTGCCCAATGCGGGACATCCGAGCTCCGGCTTGTGCAAGCAACCCTTGCAACAGCGGTCATCCCAGGCCGCAGGATTCTGTGGAAAGCCCGATGCAGATTGCGGCCACCACGGAGCCTCGGGTCGACGCGGGCTGAACCCATCAGGATCACGGGTTCGTCAATGCCAGAAGGCTGCTCAGGCGATGGCCCGAGCCCGAGAAGGGCTTACCTCGGGTGAAGCCTAGGCAATCCGGTGCTTCAGCGAGGGAATTGAAGAAGGGGGGGGAGCGGAACAGGGTGCGACATCGCAAAGAAACCGTGGACCAAGAAATAACGGCCGGCTCGGAAGAGAGTGCGGGCAGCACAGAGGGTGATGGCGAAGCGGTGGATCAGAAGAATGTGATTGGTAGGGGCGACGTGGTTTGTGGGAGTCTCTTCGTTGCTTCAAGCATTTCTGTTGTCACAGAAATGACTGTCTAATAGACCAACTGTCCATCGGGCGATGTCAACTCCGGGGAGAGCCCAAAATCTGCTGCACTTCCTTCATCAGCAAGCGAGGCGTATCCGCCCCTGGTAACCTTTCCCAAAATGCATTGTAGAGAACGGCATGGCCCGCCTAACCCAGCAGCCCCGCCCCCAAGGCCTTTCATTGATCGAACTCCTGGTGGTGATCGCCATGATCGCCATCGTCGCGGGAACCCTAGGAGCAGCCTCAGGAAAGGCCTACGCCCGGGGTCGGAGCACCGGATGCCTGACCCATCTCAGGCAATGGGGAGCGGCCACCTTCCTTCACCTGACCGACCATGAGGATCGGCTGCCGCTGGATGGAGCCCCGAACGGAATCTCCACCCGGGACTCGTGGTACGTCGACCTTCCCAAATCCATGGGCTGGAGGACGTACCCTGACGAGGGGGCGTGGAGAACCAACGCGACTGTGCCGACCCCGTCCTCACCTTGGATCTGTCCCTCGAATCGTCGACGCAGCAACGGACGGATGCTCTTTCATTACACGCTGAACCGGCGGGCCAACGGCTCGGGTGAGGAAAGGAGGGAGACCCGGTACACCAGCATTCCCAACCCAGAATCGTTGGTCTGGCTGTTCGACAACGGAAAGCTGGCGGCCGTGGCGGCGGAGGGAAACGTCCACACGAATGTCCATGGGGATGGCGCACATTTCCTCTTTCTGGACGGACACGTCCAGCGCTTCCCCAGCACGGCCTACTGGGATCTCCGCCGGGGAAGAGCGATGACCAATCCGACGGGAATGCGGTGGTCACCCTGAAGTGATGGGTCGGGATGAATCTGGAGCTGCCAACCGACTCGGGGCAGACCATAGTAGCGAGATGGATGTGACGCGGACGGCGTTTGGGAGTTGGAATGGCGGGCGGTTCATGCATTTCGGCCAAGCCTTGGATGAAGATCGCTGGATCGGTTCAATCCGGCGGGCCTGGCAGGCGGGGATTCGGACCTTTGTGACGGCAGACGTGTACGGACTGGGAGAAGCGGACAAGCTTCTTGGGAAGGCGCTGAAGCAGTTCCCGCGGGACAGCTACAGCCTGGTGGGATCGGTGGGGCACGATTTCTACGCCACCCGCAGGGACGGCGCGAAAGGGTACCCAAGATTTACCGATCCTGCGCTGCGAGGCGTCGCAGAATACCCCGGCTATGTGCGGATGGCGGTCGACCGATCGCTCGAGAGACTGGGGGTTGAGCGGTTCGACCTTCTGCTGCTGCACAATCCAGATTCCATCGGTTACGGGAGCGACGCGGTGTGGGAATCTTTGCGAGGGGTTCGAGATGAGGGCCTGACAGAGCGACTGGGGGTGGCTCCGGGGCCCGCGAATGGATTCACGCTGGATGTGATCCAGTGCTTCGACCGATTCCATGAAGTCATCGATTGGGCGATGCTGATCCTCAGCCCGCTCGAGCCCTGGCCTGGTTCGCTCGCTCTTCCCGCGGCGGCGCGGTACGACATCGGGGTTATGACCCGGGTGGTGGATCATGGAGGAATCTTCCATGACGACGTCCGGCCTGGTCATCGTTTCGGACCCTCGGACCACCGATCCTTCCGTCCGCCGGGCTGGGTGGAGGCTGGGCATGCCCGGCTGGAGCAGATGAGACCGATCATGGATCGCCACCAACTGACGGCACTGCAGTTCGCCTGCGCATGGAACCTGCAGCAGCAAGCGGTGAGATGCGTGGTCCCGACCCTGATCCAGGAAGTATCCGATGGATCCAAGGCGATTGAAGCAAAGGTGGATGAACTGGCGCAGGTATCGGAAGTCCGGTTCGACGAGAGTGAGCTCCGGCAGATCCGTTCGATTGGCGACAACACCGGTTGCATGATGCTGAAGGGAGCCCATCCGACGCATGAGGGGGATCCGGAGCCGGATCGTTGGAGGGTGAGTGCCGATCTGGCGGCAGCAGGAGAGCGCTGGAACGTGGATCCAAGCAGGGATCTGCTTTTCCGGCACCCGTGACGGGGCGGATCCTGGCTCCGCCGACTGCGGGAAACGGGTTTGGGACGGATGCAACGGAAAAATCGCGTTGCTTCCATGCCTGCTCCGGGTAGCCTCGCCTTCCATGTTTCCGGTAGTTCAGCTCGGCGTATTCGTAGCCGTCCTTCGGGACTGATGCGATCTACGGTGCTGCTCAGCCGGCTCCCGGGTCGCCCGCAGTCCCCAGAGGACGCGGGTTTTCGATTTTCGGGAGGCGCTGGCAAGTGACGTGCGGTGCGCAGTTCCGGGAGGCGAAGCAATGGCAGACCCGGATCAATAGCAACGCACGTTGAGCGCAACCAGGAAGGCACCATGCAGCGACATACCATCTCCGTCCTCGTCGAAAACAAGTTCGGCGTCCTGACCCGTGTGACCGGGCTCTTTTCCGGTCGCGGCTACAACATCGACACGTTGAATGTAGGGCCCACCCACGATGAAACCCTGAGCCGGATGACCATCGTCACCCGGGGCGACGACGCCACGGTCGAGCAGATCGTCAAGCAACTCGACAAGCTGGTCGACACGGTGAAGGTGATTGCCTACCGCAAGGGTGGGTACATCGACCGCGAGCTGGTGCTTCTCAAGGTGAAGGCAGATCCGCAAAATCGGGCGGAAGCCTGCCAGATGGCGGAACTCTTCCGGGCGAAGGTGGTTGATGTCCAACCGGACAGCCTGACCATCGAGATCACCGGGGGTGAGGAGAAGATTGAGAAGTTCATCACGCTGATGCGGGACTTCGGCATCCTCGAACTGACCCGTACCGGGCAGGTGGCACTACCCCGGGCCTGATGCCCGGCACCTCCGACCATTTTCACTGATTTAAGGAATCCAAAAGAATCTCACTATGGCCAAAGTCTATACTGACAAGGACGCCGATTTGGGCGTGTTCAAAGGCAAAACCCTCGCCGTGCTCGGCTTCGGCTCCCAAGGCCACGCCCATGCGCTGAACCTCAAGGAGTCCGGCGTCAACGTCATCATCGGGCTGTACGAAGGCTCGAAGTCCATCGCGGTGGCGAAGGACAAGGGCTTCGAAGTCTTTCCGACCGCCGAAGCGGTCAAGCGAGCCGACGTGATCATGGTGGCGCTGCCGGACACCAAGCAGCCGGCCTGCTACGAGAAGGACATCGCGCCCAACCTCAGCAAGGGTAAGACCCTGCTGTTCAGCCACGGCTTCTCGATCCACTACAAGACCATCGTCCCACCTAAGGACATCAACGTCATCCTGGTTGCCCCCAAGGGCCCCGGACACATTGTTCGCCGGCAGTACACCGAGGGCAAAGGTGTCCCCAGCCTGATCGCCATCTATCAGAACCCCGGCAAGGACGCCAAGAAGGTGGCGTTGGCGTGGGCGAAGGGCATCGGCGGCACCCGCGCGGGTGTTCTCGAGACGACCTTCAAGGAAGAGACCGAGACCGATCTTTTCGGCGAACAGACCGTCCTCTGCGGCGGTTGCAGCGCCCTGGTCCAGGCGGGCTTCGAGACGCTGGTTGAAGCGGGCTACTCCCCGGAGATGGCCTACTTCGAGTGCCTCCACGAGCTGAAGCTGATCGTCGATCTGATGAACGAGTCCGGCATCAGCGGAATGCGCTTCTCGATTTCTGAGACCGCCAAGTGGGGCGACGTTTCGGTCGGTCCGAAGATCATTGACGCCTCGGTCAAGAAGCGGATGAAGGCCGCCTTGAAGGACATCCAGAACGGCAAGTTCGCCAAGGACTGGGTCCGCGAGTATCAGACCGGATACAAGCGCTACAACGCACTGCTCGCGGCCGGCCAGAAGCATCCGATCGAGAAGACCGGTGCCAAGCTGCGCGCCCTGATGCCCTGGATGCAGAAGCGCAACACGGGCGGTGCCCAGGCCGCCTACTGAAGTCCCGCTTCCCGGTCTCCGGGTTGTTGCATGGCCCTCTCCCTTTTTGCCAGCCGGCAGGGGAGGGGTTTTTTGTTTCCCTGGATGGCGCGCCCGGATCGCCGGTGAGCCGGCGGATGCATCCGGTGTCCTTCCGGGAGGTGAGGTGGTCGATGGGCCCCAAGCCCTCAAGGACGCATGGCTTCGCCGAAAGGATCTCTTCACCCGGCACTTGAGCGTCCTTCACCGATTCACCCTCGTCGGAGACCCCAGGGTTTTGAACGTCACGACCGCCTTGGGCGGCGCATCGCCCTGAAAGTCGGCGTTGAAACGGATGTGATTGACGCCAGAGCGGATCAGCGGCGAGCGGACCGAGAGGGGGAAGGACCTTATCTGAATGCCTTTCGGATCATAGATCCGGGCGATTCCCTCTTCCTCGACCAGTAAGGTCTGTCCCGCCTGGATCTCTGCGTGGAGCGTGATGGTAGCGGAACGATCCACTTCGAACGTGGGGTTTACGACTCGTCCTCCCGTGCCAGCAACGCGCAGCTTGAACTGCATCGGCTGTGGATGGTCCGGATTGGATACCTCCCACTCGGTACTGGTGGGTTCGCCGGGCTGACGGACCTGCTGTTCGTGGAGGAACTCGGACGAGGGATGGAAGGGGAACAGGTCCCATCCGCCTCCGGCGATGGGCTGAAGGTGGAATTCCAGCTTCGGGTTCCGTAGCAGTTCGCGCTGGGCCGCGCTGAACACCCCGAGCCGACGGGCAGATTCCCATTCCCGGATCGCATCCAGGATGCGCCCTGTCCCTGGATTCTTCCGGAGTGCTTCCGGGCCCGTGGCGAGTGCGAAGCCGGCGTCGAAGCCCGCGGCGCGGGCGAGCATCCATTCGATGTCGGAAAGCGCGGTGGTGGGCGTGAGCTGATACCAGCCGAGCATCTTCGGGATGAAGTTGCGTTCGCAGAAGGCCTGATTGTTCAGGCGATACTCCTGCATGCTGTCGCGGAACCCGCCGTACCAAGGCTCACCCCAGTTGCAGTAGCTGTTGATGTGCCAGTAGAAATGAGACAACGGCGGACTGGTCCCGTTGATCACCACATGATCGAGGTGATCGTAGAATTCCTTGGCGAACAGTTCGTTCCCGTAGGTGCCTTCGCCCGGAGCGAGACAACCCTCGTGACCATCAAAGTCCATGTGGCTGAGACCGGACTCGTTGAACACCCGCGCCAGGTTTCGAGCGATCTCCCGCTGCATCTCCAGATTCGGGAAGAAGACCTTGTAGGAGTGGTCCATCAGCTTCCCCGCGGTCGTCCCAGCCACATGCGTCCTTGCCTTCGTCCCATAGGCTCCACGTTGGCAGTCCAGGAGTCGCCAGGGTGCCTCCGTCGAGACGGACCGGTAGCGAACCAATTCCTGCCCGATCATCACCGTCTGCAATTCGTTCATCAACCGGTTGGTGAAGTACTCCGGGGACGCGACGGGGATCGTCGGCGTCTCCGCGTCAATCGGGGTCGTCAGTACGCTTTCGCCGGTGCGTGCCAGGCGTGGGTCAGGCACAGGCGTGACGTACGGGTCGTGGGTCTGGATGAAGTTCGAGAGAGTGTGGGCGCCCAGTCGGATTCCCATCGACCGGGCCTTGGCCACGCAGGCCTTCAGCCCAGCCATCCCGCCAGGGAAGAACCTGGAACTCGGCTCAAAGTGACCCCAGCTCTTGAACGCATCTCCGTGATACAGGCTCATCAGGTTCGCCCTCTTTACATGCGCAAGGAGCTCGTCGACGTCCGACTCCGAGAAGCTCGCGATG
>CAMCFL010000044.1 GCA_945873715.1 Akkermansia muciniphila | reverse complement strand
CGCGCAGGCAGGGAGTGATTCGATTCGTGCTCGAGGACTCCTTCCATGCGGCGGTCGGTGGAACCGGCACGGGCGGATGACAGGATTGACGACACGTTGGCTTCGGCCTGCCCCGCGCTGACTCGCGGCAATGGACGATCGAACGGTGAGTTAGGCGTCTGTCCAAATACCCCACGCCCGCGCCGGTTCCCCTGCCCGTCACTGGTCTTTCTGGTTCCTTCAAGGTTACGCGAAATCTGCCGCCCGGTCACAGGCTTGCTCCCTTCCGTGCCGACGATCCACCTTCTCCAAGTGAATCGCATCCGCCTCCTTCCCGATCATGTGGCGAACCAGATTGCTGCCGGTGAGGTCGTCGAGCGCCCTGCCTCCGTCGTCAAGGAACTGGTCGAGAATGCCCTCGACGCCGACGCTCGCCGGGTGACGGTGGAGATCGGGGCCGGTGGACGATCCCTCATCCGCATCACCGATGATGGCTTCGGCATGAGCCGGGACGATTCCCTCCTCTGCCTCGAACGTCATGCCACCTCGAAGATCCGGAAGGCTGAAGATCTGGCCGCCATCACCACCATGGGGTTCCGCGGGGAAGCCCTCCCATCCATTGCCAGCGTCAGCCGTTTCACCCTGACGACCCGGGAGCGTGAGGACACCTCCGGCGAAGGAACCGCCATCCTGGTTCAGGGCGGACGGATCTCCGAAGTCCGAGCGGCTGCCACCCCTCACGGAACTTCCATCGAGGCCCGCGCCCTCTTTTTCAACCTTCCCGCCCGTCGCAAGTTCCTGCGCAGCGAGGAAACCGAACGGGCCCACATCCAGCACTATCTCGTGCTGGCGGCCCTGGGTCACCCAGAGGTCGGATTCGCCTTCATCAGCGATGGTCGTCCTGTCTGGCAACTTCCACCCCTCCCGGTGGCCTCCACCCAGGAGAGGCTGGACGCACTCCGTGAACGGCTCCGCCAACTCCATGGCGGCAACACCCAATGGCTGCCGGTCGACTTCTCCACCCAGATCGAAGAAGCACCCGGAACCGACGACCCGGAGGTCCCGGTGCTCCGCGATTCCATCTCGAGCCACTTCCGTCTCTGGGGACTCATCGGAGCCCCGGGATCCTCCCGGGCCACCCGCGACGAACAGCACCTCTTCGTCAATCGCCGGCCCATCGAGAATCGCGGGCTCAATCATGCCCTGCTCGAAGGCTATCACACCTCCCTCATGAAGGGGCGTTTCCCGGTCTGCTGCCTGTTCCTCGAAATCGACCCCGCCGCCGTGGACGTCAACATCCACCCCTCGAAGCGGGAAGTGAAATTCCGCGAGGAAGGCGCCGTGCGTCGCCAGGTGGCCCGGGCGGTCCGCGACGTCCTGCTCCAATACGCCCGGCAGCAGACCGCTGCGCACGTCCCAGAAAACAGGCCCCTACCCCCGGCTCACCCGTCACCCGCACCCATGCCCGGCTTCAGCCTCCAGCCGGTTGCCGTCCACACCGTCCCCAGCCAGCCAACGCTGCATCTTCCCTCAACCGCAGGCAGGCCTGGGAGTCCGTCGCCGCTCCCGTCGAGCCCGAGCCCAGATCCCGCTGCGGCCCCGGCTCCGGTCGCACCCGTCGAGCACCCGGCACCCGTCCCAGGGAGCCCACTCCCCCCATCGAGCCATCCGGCGCCCACCCCCGCTGCCAGTCCGCTGCTCTCCATCCCGCTCCGATTGGTTGGTGTCATCGGGCGCCTCTACGTGGTGCTCGAGTCGGACCGCGGGCTCGTCCTGCTCGACCAGCACGCCGCCCATGAGCGCATCCTGTTCGAGAAAATGCTCCGCAGGATGGAGGACACGACCCAGGCGCCCTCCCAGCGACTGCTCCTTCCCGAGACCCTGGAGGTTTCCGTCCGCGACGCGGAGTTCGTCCGTCGTCATCTGGAGATCCTCAATCGGCTCGGGGTCAGCCTGCGCGAATTCGGTGAGCGTACCTTCCTGCTGGATTCCCTTCCTCCGTTCATCCGGGCCACGGATCCCCGTCGATTCACGCTCGATCTGGTGGATGCCCTCAAGGCGGCCGGTAGCGGCATCAACACGCTCCGACTGGGAGAGGAGATGGTCGCGAAGACGGTCTGCCGGCATGCGGTCAAGGCGAACGATCCACTGCGGGGTCCTGAACTCGAAAAGCTGGTGGAAGATCTTCGCACCTGCGACATGCCCTATACCTGTCCTCATGGTCGTCCCACGCTGATCGAGATGGGCTGGCGCGAACTCGAACGGCGCTTTGGTCGCGTGCAGTAGGAGCGCTTCAACACGGCGGGAGATGCTTCACAATCATCTCCACCGTCTTCTCCAGGCTGCCCAGGTTGTCCCGCACCACTTCTTGACCCATCCGCCCCAGTTGCAGGCGTCGGGCAGGATCCGCCAGCAACTCCCCCAGGACCCGCTCCAATTCAGCGGCGTCCTGCACCTGCACCGCCCCCCCGCGCGCAACGAATTGCGGCACCACCTGGGGGAAGTTCTGCATGTTCGGCCCAAATACGACCGCCTTGCCCAGGGCCGCCGGTTCAATCGGATTCTGCCCCCCCTCAGCGGTCAGGCTCTTGCCGACGAAGACGACATCCGCCGCGCCATAGAAGAACCGGAGTTCTCCGGTCGTGTTCACCAGCAGACAATCGACTTCGCCCGGGCGCTTCTGGGTCTGCGGGGTGATCTCGGTCCGGTAGGCAAACTTCACCCCCTTCGACGCCAATGCCTCCCCTGCTTCACGCCCGCGTTCGTGATGCCGCGGCGCGACGATCAGGAACAGTTTGGGGAATCTGAGACGCAATCGAGCGAAGATCTCGGCGAGGATCGCTTCCTCTCCCGAATGGGTGCTTCCACCCAGCAAGACCAACGCCCCCTCAGGCATCCCCAGTTGCCTCAGGAGGGCCGGAACGTCGAGCAGACGCCACTCATCCAGTTTGGCCGCGTCGAACTTCAGGCTTCCCACCACGTGGACCGCCTCCGGACGGAAACCAATCCCGCGCAACCGTGCCGCGTCTGATTCCGTCTGGGCTCCCACTCCGTCGAAGTGGAAAAAGAGGTCACGGAAGAGAAAGCCGAAACGCCGATAACCGCGGAAGGAACGCTCCGAAAGCCGGGCGTTCACCAGGAAATGAGGGACCCGACGACGCTGGAGCGCCCAGAGAAAGTTCGGCCAGATCTCCGCCTCGACCAGCACCACCGCCTCCGGATGGATGACGCCCATCGCCCGCTTCACGTGCTTCCGCCGATCGATCGGGTAGTAGATCTTCGAGATGTGGGCCGGCAGCAACCGCTCGAGTTCGGCCATCCCGGTCGAGGTGGTCGTCGAGACCACGATCTTGTAGTTGGGCACCCGAGGTTCCAGAACCCGGATCAACTGGGTGCAGATGTTGACCTCACCCACCGAAACCGCATGCAACCAGATGACGTGGCGGTTGGTCAGGGCCTGCTTCAGGCGATGGTCATAGTTCCCGAAACGCTCCCCAAAGCCGGCTCGCCAGTTGCCCCGCCGCACCATCTTCATCAGGTAGAAGGGGGCAGCCAGGACAAAGCCGATCAGGAAGAACAGGTTGTAGAGAAACCGCATTGGCACGTTCGACAGCGCGAACCCTGCCAAGGTATCAGAACGAGGGCGAAGAGATCGCGGAAAAGTGCCAGAAGCAGGTCGGGACTTCAGTTTGCCGCCGCCTTCCAGGCATTGAACCCGGCGAAAGCGCAACTCAGCCAGACCCACAGGTTCATTGGCCGGACCACCAGAATGGGCAGGTAGGTCACCAGCGTGAAGACCACGGCCGAGATCGGCAGGATAGCGGCACCTTCTTCCCGGTTGGCGACGCTGGTCATCTTTCCCACCAGCCAACCGACGAGGAGTCCAATGAGCCCGATCCAGATTCCCGTCATGAAGGAGAAGGCAAACCACGCCCCCCCTGCAACGACCGCTGTGCCCAACCCGGCCGCAACGCCCCGGACGACAAAGGTCGTTGGGGATGGCTCCCCTTCCGACTCACTCCGGGATGAAACCAATCGCTCCGGTGACAGCGCCTCCTCGGCCGTCGGGACCGAAACCGGCGTCGCCACTGCTCCCCCTTGGTTTCCAACGAACTCGGAGACCGGATACCAGTCCTTTACCCCGTCATGCCAGACCGAGGCATCAGGTGGAAGCGAACCGAGTCGGGCCATCTCCAGCACGGATTCCTTTGAAAATGGGCCCAATTGCTGGTTGTTCGCGAAGACGTGGATTTCCATGACAGCTCAGGGGTGCTCGGCGGCCAGAATGCAGCTTTGCGCCGACCCATCAACCCCGTTCTCTACCCCCCGTCCACCACTCAGCAGTCGTAATAGAGGTAAAACTCGTACGGATGCGGCCGCAAACGGAGCGCATCCTGTTCCCGGCGCTTCTGCTCAACCCACATGTTGAGGAAGTCCTTGGTGAACACGTCGCCCCGCAGCAGGAATTCATGGTCCGCTTCCAGACAATCCAAGGCTTCACCCAGACTCGAAGGAACCTTGGGCACGCGGTCGGCATCTTCCGGCGGCAAATCGTAGATGTTCTTGTCCAACGGCTCCCCGGGATCAATCCGGTTCAGGATCCCATCCAGACCCGCCATCAGCAGGGCCGAATAGGCGAGGTACGGATTCGCCGCCGGGTCGGGTGGGCGATACTCAATCCGCTTGGACTTCGGTGACTCGCTGAAGGTGGGGATCCGGATGGCGGCAGATCGGTTGCGGGCACTATAGGCCAGATTGACCGGCGCTTCGTAACCCGGGACCAGTCGCTTGTAGGAGTTGGTCGTGGGATTGCACAGGGCACACAGCGCGCGGGCGTGCTTCAGGATCCCCCCGATGTAATTCAACGCCATCGGACTCAGCCCCGCATACTCCTTCCCCGCAAACAGGGGCTTTCCCTTGTTCCACAAGGATTGGTGGGTGTGCATGCCGGACCCGTTGTCCCCAAAAAGCGGCTTCGGCATGAACGTCGCGGTCTTTCCATGCTTTCGGGCCACATTTTTGATGATGTATTTATATAACATCATCGTGTCCGCAGTCTTCACGAGGGTGTTGAACCGGAAGTCGATCTCCGCCTGGCCCGCCGTCGCCACCTCATGGTGCTGCCGCTCAACCACGATGCCAAGCTGCTCCATCACCAGGCACATCTCGGTCCGGAGATCCTGCTGGGTATCCGATGGTGCCACGGGAAAGTAGCCTTCCTTGTGTCGGATCTTGTACCCGAGATTACCGCTCCCGGGACCCGAAATCTCATCCCGACCGCTGTTCCAGGGCGCTTCCCCACTGTCGACTTCGTAGAAACAGCCGTTCGTACGATGGTCGAACCGGACGCTGTCAAAGAGGAAGAACTCCGCCTCCGGTCCAAAGACAGCCGTGTCTGCCACCCCGGTTCCCCGGAGATATTGCTCCGCCCGCAGGGCTATGCCTCGCGGGTCCCGGGTGTACGCCTCCTTCGTCCCGGTCTCCGCGATGGTCGCAATGATCGACAACGTCGGCACCGCACAGAACGGATCGATAAACGCCGTCGTCGGATCGGGCATCGCCAGCATGTCCGACGCCTCGATCGACTTCCATCCACGGATCGACGAACCGTCGAAGCCGAATCCCTCTTCGAACACCTCCTCCGTCAATTCACCCATGGGCACACTGAAGTGCTGCCAACTGCCGAACGTGTCGACGAACTTGACGTCAACCATCCGGACGGCGGCCTTCTTGGCCACCGCGATGACTTCCTTGGGGGTGCTCATGGAATCGGATCAGCTCACATACTCCCGGGGATCCGTGATCCGGCCCGCCACGGCGCTGGCCGCCACGGTCGCCGGGCTCGCCAGAAAGACCTGCGATTCCTTGTGCCCCATGCGACCCGGAAAATTGCGATTCGTCGCACTGATGCACTTCAGCGGGGTGTTCATGCGCCCAAACGTATCCACGGGCCCACCCAGACAGGCAGCACAACCAGCGTTCTCGGTCATCTGCACCCCGGAACCCACCAGGATGTCCCAGACCGTCTGATCACCCCAACGCGTCGTCTGCAGATCGTGCACGATCTCCGGCGTCGCCGGCACCCCGAACGTATCGATGACCACGCGACGTCCCCGGACAATACGGGCGAACTCCACGAAATCGCTGGTCTTGCCACCCGTGCAGGACCCGATGTAAGCCCGATCCAACTTCACATCGGTCATCTCCTTGGCCTTCTTCCGTTGGCCAGGATCCGGATGGCAGGCCACCGTCGGCTCGAGTTCATCGAGGTTGATCACCGATTCATGGATGAACCTCTGCGACGCATCCGCCTCCACCGGTTCGTACCCCTGCTTTGTTCCGTTCAATCGGGTCCGGGACTCGATGTACTCCGCCGTCCGCGAATCGAACGGAAAGATGCCATTCTTACCGCCGGCTTCGATCGTCATGTTGGCAATCGTCATCCGATCGTCCATCGACAGGCTTGCCACCCCCGGACCGTCAAACTGCATCGCCCGGTAGGTGGCTCCGTCGAACCCGATCTCGCCAATGACATGAAGGATGATGTCCTTGGCCATGACCCCCGGCTGCAACCGACCCTCGAACCGGAAACGCATGGTCTCGGGCACCTTGAGCAGCAGCTTTCCCGTCCCCAAGACAAACCCAGCGTCGGTGTTGCCAATCCCCGTTGCGAACTCATTGAAGGCACCTGCCATGCAGGTATGCGAGTCGGTCCCGAACAGGATCTCGCCCGGCCGGGTATGGCCCTTCTGGGGCAACGCCGCGTGGCATACCCCCGCGTAGTTCGAGCCGTACTGCTTCTTCAACAATCCCTTGGCGGCATCAAACTTCCAGTGGCCACTGGGATCGTCGATGACGTCGTAAAAGTAGGGTAACTCCTGTTCCCGGGCGAAATCCCGGAGGATGTCCACGTTCCGGTTGGATTTGGAATCCGAGGTGAAGATGTAGTGGTCGGGGATGATCACCACCCGCTGCCGATCCCACACCTTGGCCTGCTGCCCAAACTCCCGCTTGAACACACCGATCGTCCCAGGCCCACAGACGTCGTGGGTCATCAGGACGTCCGCATTCACCCAGATGTTGTCGCCCGCGCTCACCTGCGCCTTGCCCGACGCACGCGCCAGGATCTTCTCCGTCAAAGTCATGGTTCCCGAACCTAGCGGACCCAAGGGGGCCGGCGCAATCCCCGCAAGGCTCCCCCCGCCCGGAGATAAACCCTCTCCCGCGGTAGATCCGCGCTTGGACTGGTCACCGACTCGCCAGTATCTTCCTCCCCATGTTCTCGCACGTGGTCATTTTCTGGACGGATCCCGCCAATCCCACCGCCGCTGATCAGCTCCTCGCCGGATGTCATGAGTACCTGAAGGACATCCCAGGCGTACTCCAGTACCACGCCGGAAAAATGGTCGGAAGCCATCGCCCGGTCGTCGACCAAAGCTACCAGGTGGCTTTGAATCTGATCTTTCCCGACAAGCAGGCCCAGGACGACTACCAGATCCATCCGCGCCACGTGGAGTTTGTGGAGAAGGTCTTCAAGAAGGTGTGCGTCAAGGCCACCATCTACGACTTCTCCTGAGCCTCTTTCACGGGCCCGGGGCGGCCACCCTCCAACGCCCCACACCTCCGGCACGCGCCCTTCGTTCCGCCACCCGCAAACGATATTGCTCGCGGACCGGCAGCGTCCGCGTCTCCGTTCCCTTCACCCCGCAGCGACCCTCCGCCACCAGGCGAAGAAGCACACTGTTGGTCTGCTCCGAGTAGAAGTAGCCCAGTCCCGTCCGCGTGACGTTGGTGAGGGTCAGCGCAAATTCAACCGGTCTGCCTTCCATCAACATTCCCAGATGCCGACGGGTCTCGGCCACGAATCGGCCCCCTTCAACCCCAGCCGGGAGCCCGTTGGTCTCGCAACCCTGCAGGCCCAGGTTCCACGTCGTTCCGTCGTCGGCTCGGAACTGCACGATCGATTCGCCCAGAACCCGGACGACCCTTCCCGACATCCGGGGCAATGGAGCCGGGTTCGACCAGTTCGCATCCCGCCAGATCACGAAGTAATCAACCAGCGGGCGCGCCTGCTCGCGCTGAAACCACAGGGCCGTCCCAGCTCCCAGCCAGCAGGCCCACACCAACGCCCGGAGACAACGGTTCAGAAAATGGAACATGTCAGGTGTCCCCCTGGTCGCCAGGGCTGCCAGATTTACCTCCATCCCCCGACCCTCCTCCGAAAAGCCGGATTCGCGCATTCCGGATCGGAAGCGGCATCGGGGCGGCATCGGGAACCGCCAGAAGTCCCGGCTCTGGCTCCGGTTCCCTGAGGTGCGACATCAGCGACAGGTTCACCTCCGCCTGCTCATGGACCCCAGGATGCTCTTGATGGCGCACGCGGAGGATTTCATGGGCCCGAACACAATTCGCCACGTTGTTGAAACGCCAGACCTCGCGGGCAAAGGCTCGCTCCAACCAGGATCCAGCCCGCGAATGGTTCATCCCGACAACGAAGGCAGCCGGCAGATCCGGATGCCGGACCCCCTCGGCAAAGGCAGCGAGCACGGCCATCCGACGCCAACCGCGGGCCTCGCAGCGCCGCGCAAACCGGATCAACCACGTCCGATCGTCAGATACGGATCCATCG
This sequence comes from Akkermansia muciniphila, assembly GCA_945873715.1. Classification (GTDB taxonomy): domain Bacteria; phylum Verrucomicrobiota; class Verrucomicrobiia; order Limisphaerales; family UBA9464; genus UBA6176. The sequence continues at coordinate 3,085 of CAMCFL010000044.1, read as the reverse complement.
GTCATCAATCCCGTCATGGGTCCAGCCACCACACGCCCGAGGACCGGTGCCCAGGTAAGTCCTGCCATCAAACCCACCACGACCATCACCGCGAACCTTCCGGCGTTGTTCAAATCATCGTTGAGATTTGCCGATGCCTCGCGCCCCGACTCCACCATCAACCAGAGGAAGAGGGCCGTGAAAAACACCCGGAAAAGGACCAACATCTTTAAGCCTTTCGTTCCAGAATGGGTTGCGACGTCACGATTCCCCTCATCGCCAGCTCAAGCCGGTGCCGATTCACCGCGTACTCGCGCGCGGTCTCCACGGAGATCAATCCGGCAACCATCAACTCCTGCAGGTACTGGTCAAAGGTGTGCATGCCGATGTGGTTTGAAACCTCGACGATTCCTTCCAGCTGGGAGAGTCGGTTTTCCCGGATGGCCTCCTGAACCCCCGCATCGCGCTTGAGGATCTCAAGACAGGGAGTTCGTCCGGCCGACAGGTTGGGAACAAGCCTCTGGCACACGATCGAATTGAGATTCCTCGCCAGCAATCCACTTACCGCCCCCTGCTCCGTCGCCGGATAATGCTCGCGCAAACGCCCGATCGCCTGCGCCACAGAATCCGCATGGAGGGTACTCACCACCAGATGCCCGGTCTCCGCCGCCTGCATTGCCGCCCAGATGCTCTCCCGATCCCGGATCTCGCCCACAAAGATGACATTCGGATCCTGTCGCATCGCGTTCCGGATGCCGTCCGCAAAGCTGGCCGTATCGATCCCCACCTCCCGTTGCTCGAAATGCGATCGCGCATCTGCAAAAAGGTGTTCGATCGGATCTTCGACAGTGATGATCCGAACCGCCCGCTCCTCTGCCAATTGCTGGAGCATCGCCCGCACGGTCGTGCTCTTTCCCTGGCCAGTGGGACCTGTGACAAGAATCAGCCCGCGCAACGCCCGCATCATTTCTCCCAGACTTTCCGGAAGTTGCAGGTCCAACAGACGGTGTCGCTGCTGGGGCACCACCCGAAATGAAAACGACTGGCCACCCCGTTGCCTGCTGAAGTTCGCGCGATAGCGGACTGCGCCGTGTTCGAAACTGGCGTCCATCTCCCGGTTGGCCGAGATACGCGCCCTTAAACCTGCAGAGAAGGCCTCGCTGAACCATCCGGACAATCCGTCGTCGTCAGGCAAACCGAACTCACCCCGGGGCACTTCCTCCAGCCTTCCCTGGGTCCTCACCACAAAACCCGCTCCTGCGCGCCCGTGCACATCCGATGCGCCTCGGGCCTCCGCCCATGTCAAAAGACGGGACAGACAAGAGTCCTGTGGCACTCGCTCCATGGAATCAAACTAATGATCGCCTGTGTTAGCGACAACCACCCATTGCCACCACCTTGCCAAATATCTCTGCTGTCAACCCCATCACACTCAACCGCGATTGACGGATCAAGGGCATGTCCCGGGTCATCGGATCCGCCTTCAATTGCTCCAGAGTCACCGCTGCCCCCAGAGCCTGGTACGGCACCAGGTCCACGGCGGACCAATCTCCTTCATTCGCCGTCGGATCCGGATAGGCCTCCCGCTCCACCCGGGCGATACCGACGACCTGCTTCTCCGACACACTGTGGTAGTACAGCACAAGATCCCCAGCCTTCATCAAGCGCAGCGAATTGCGGGCCTGAAAGTTGCGCACTCCCGTCCACGCCGCTCGCCCATCCTTGACAAATGTCGCCCACGAATAGGCCTCCGGTTCCTGCTTCACGAGCCAGCACTGCTTTGCCATCGGCCGAACATGGACCCTTCCAACCCGGGACGCCAGCAGGCGCGTGCCGGCCAAGAAACGATACGAAACACGATCGGCCTGGGCCGTCATACAATCCCAGTACAAACCCGAACCCGGTTCGCCTGACGGGAGCCTAGTTCCCGCAAACACGCCCTGATCCGCACGCCAAGCGCGCGGGCAGTCCCCATGGACTGACCAACCACCACGATTCGATTCTCAAAATCCTCCAGTCGGACTGTCACCACCGGACCAACTTCCTTGCCCAAACCGGGCCAACTCCGGGGCCATCCTCCGCTCGCGAGCGGAATCTGGTTCAAGATGGCGACGCCCCCCGAAGACATCCGTTCACCCATCAGTTTCGGCAAGACATCCCAGCTAATCTGTGGCTTGAAGACGTCGCCTGCGTGAGGAACTGAAAGATCCTCCACCAAGACGTCAAACCTTCCTTCCTGGAATCTAAGCCATTCCACGGCATCTCCATGATGCCATTCAACAGGTCCAGCCCACGCGCTGCAGTGCCTGGCGAAAAGTTCATAACTCCCCCGATCAAGATCCACCGCTTCCACCGCGGCAGAACAACCCAGGCGCCGGAGTGGCGCCATCATTCCCCCACCAGCAAACCCAAGGATCCCCACCCTCCCGGCAGGCCGCGCCAATGCAACCAACGCAGCAAGCACGTCGAAAACACTGTGGGTGGGGCCAGGCTGCAGCCGCATCTCGCTGACCACCACTCCATGCTCACTCAAGCGAAAGCCGCCCCGTGTCGGTCGAAGCTTCATGGTCATCGCATCAACCCATATCGAAAATCGGACGCCGATCGATCCTCCCGTACCAAAAACACGGTCGAAACCAGCTCAAGTGTTCGACTCACGGAAAATCGCATCCGGTCGGTCGGTCGCCCGGACAACCCGTCCGCCGGAATAGACCTCCGAAACCCGTCCACCCTCCCATCGCCGTAACCGGTAAACCGTACCGAATGGAAAATCCGGCGGCGCCGTTCCCTGCCCCCCAACGGTCTCGCCACCTAAGCGAACGCTATTCGCCATCCAGCTGGGTAGGGTCAAATGGTAAGGATTTCGCCGCACCTCACCCACATGAAACGTCAACGCCGTCATCAGATCCGTCAGATCGTCTTCCGAGATCTCAACCAGAAGGTTTGGCGAATAATTCTGTCCCCAAAACTCGGTCTCCACCATGTAGGTGCTGAGCTGATCTCCCAGCATGGCCAATGCGTCCATCACGAGGTAATGGACCCCGATGTGCGTGCCATTCCAATCCAGAACATGCGGGAAGAGAATCGCCACTGGTCGCACCCGCTG
>CAMCFL010000043.1 GCA_945873715.1 Akkermansia muciniphila | reverse complement strand
CGTACGCCCCGTCGCCCTCGCTGACGACGATCCGGACCTGGGTCGGGGAGAGGGCGGTGAGGGACAGGCGGGGGCGACTGGCCTGCACCTGGACCACCAGCGGGGAGCTGTCGGCCGTCGCTCCAAGGTTGTCGACCGCCCGGGCAATGAGGCGGTGGGTCCCAAGGGTCGTCGGGGTCCAGTTGAAACGGTAGGAACCCGCGGTCGCCGTGACGGTTTGGCCGAGGAGAATGGAACCGTCGTAGAACTCCACGCGGGCCACGCTGCCATCGGCATCCGACGCCTGGGCACCGAGCTGGAACGGGACCAGGGGAGGCACCGAGGTCACCCCGGGAAGCAGGCTGACCACCGGCAGCGCATTGGTGCCGACGAAGTCTCCGCGGCGATAGATGACCCCGAGATAGGCGTCCTCGATCCACCACTCCGGATTGCCGCTCGTTCCAAGCCGATCGGCGGTCAGGGGGATCCGGTAGAGCGAAACGCCCGAGCCGAAGAGGCTGCCGTCCGGAGCCGCGTACAGCACGGCCCCTTCGTCGCCCGTGAAGCAGGGATAAGTATAGACGTCTTCGACGACCCGAATCGACTTCGCCTCACCCGCGAAGAGGTCGGCCACGAACACATAGGAAAGGTTGGCCGCGATGTCGGTCGCCTCGAAGAGCAGGTATCGGTTGCCAGCCCGGCCAAATGCCGGGTTGCCGGTGTCGACGCCGCTGATCGGCGGAATCAGCACCGAGGTACGGCCGGTGGCAGGATCCAGTGCCGAGACGCTCCAACGGCGGACGGGATTGGCCGAGCCGAAACGCACGGTGGACAACGCATCGTACACGAGGAGGGAACTGTCAGCGGAGAAGGTCATCGCGTCGGCGTACAGCACCTGATCCACGGAGGTGCCGTCGAGGAGCGGCACGGCGAGTTCAAAGGTCTTGCTGCCTCCGTTCACGAGGTCGATCAGAAGGATCTCGTTCTCGGGAACCCCCGTCGTGGCATTCCGCAGCACCAGGCTGACGTACCGACCATTGGGCGAACCCGCCACGGAATGGATTCGTCCGGGCTCGCCCAGATCCGCGCGATCCGTCGGATCCGCCGTGTCGATCAAGACCAGGTCGTGGGCCGCATTGACGAACATCGCCAGTTCGCCGGCTCCATCGACTGCCGGGCGTGAGCGCTTGATGCCGGTCGCGATCTGCCGACCGAAGGATCCATCGCTGAGCGCGGTCTCCCAGCGTCGCATTTCATACCCGCCGAACGAGGCATCCCCGACCGTGAGGTAGGAGTCCGGTGCGGCCACCACGGGGATGGCCGGGGGGGGAGTCGTACTCGGCGAGGCGAAGATCTCGACGGAATCAAAGGCCTCGGCGGTCCGGACGGCCTGGGCACTGCCGACACCGAAGAGTTCTTCGGCACTGGTGATGGCAGCAAGCCGGGCATCAACGAACTGGCTCTGGGCCAGCAGGTGGACGGTGAGTGCCCGGTAGAAGATCCGTTCCGAGGGGATCAATCCGAGGGCGTTGGGAAGACCGGCGGCCAACTGGTAGAAGGCCCGGTTGATGATGCTGCTGTTGACGTGGACGCCGCCATGATCGCCTGCATCGGTGTTCGGGAGCTTCACGAACTCGGACATCCTCCCGGGAAGCTGCTTCGAGGCGGGGTCCCTCATGTTCCGGAACGGCGACGAGAGGCGACTGCCAATCATCCAGTCGGGCTGCCCGTCGGTCCGGGCCTCGGTCATCTCGCCGAAGATGTCGGCGAAGGATTCGTTCAGCGCTCCCGGCTGGTTCTGGTAGATCAGGCCGGCGGACTTCTCCACGACTCCGTGGGTGACCTCGTGTCCGATCACGTCGAGGGACGCAGCGTAGGGTTGCACATCCCCGAAGCCCATCATGCCGACCGCACCGTTCCAGAACGCATTGTCCATCCCGCCGATTCGGATCAGCGCCGTCAGGGTGGTTCCGAGGTTGTCGTAGGAATTGCGCCCGTGCCGATCCCGGAAGTAGTCGTAGGTCTGGGAGAAGCAATACGCCGCGCTGACGCCATCACGAACGCTCCAGGAGTTCGGCGAAGCGGAAGTCACATAGAGGATGTCGGAGTCCGTCAATTGACCGAGTGGGATGCCGTGGGCATCGGCGATCAGGATGACGCCACGCGCGTCGACCAACGGATTGAAGTTGGGATTGAACGAGGGCTTGCTGGCGTCCACCAGGTAATAGGTCGCGCCGGACTGCCACACGTTCAGGTTCCGGGTGGTTCCGAGCAGGTCAACGCCCGACCCGGCCACGTTGGCCGTGCAGATCCGTGATTCACGCGACAGCAAACGTCCGGTCTCGGCATCGACGACGACCCGCCATGCTTGCGAGAATCCCACCATGAGCTCGAACGACCACACCAGCCGGGCCGTCTCGCCCGCAGCCGTAAGGATCCCCAGGTCCGGAGGAGTGTGGCTGGCGGTCCGTCCACCGGGGAAACGGACGCGGGTCAGGGTCGCCGCCTGTCCCGCCGTGATGACGGGAACAGTCGTGGCCAGCCTCGGCGTGCGCTCCAGCGTGGACTCGACCGCCGTCAGATGTCCGTCGAGGTCGATGTGGGCGAGAAGTTCGCAGCCGATCACCTTGAGCCCCTGATGCCGCTGCTGAAACCGGAGGTGGATGAACCCGAGCGAATCCGACTCCTCGCGCACCAGTTCCAGTTCTTCGCCCGGCTCATCCACTTGGAACAGCTCCCGGTAATCTTCGATGAAGGCAATGACCCGTCGGCTCGGGTGCAGCGTCGCGCTTGGCTGCGCCGTCCTTGACGCGGAACCCACGAGGGACGGACCCGAGATCCGTCGGGGAAGGCCACCTTCACGCCAATGGATGTCTGCGCCCGGCGGCACCTTCACCGTCCCGATGGATGAGGCCGTCCCGACCATCGGCGGGGTTGGACCGGGCCGACTCCGTCTTGCCTCCATCATCTGCGCCAGTCGCACGCGCACCCGTTCCTCGAACGGGGTCGATTCCCGCTGCCGGGCGATGGCCTCGCCCGCGGTGATCCCGGCAACGGGCGTCCCGAACGCCGATTGTACGCGTTCAGGCACCCCGAGCTCCTGAGCGCACAGCGTCCATGAACCCAACAACACGCCGAACAGGAAAAGCGGATGCAGGGGTGCGGATCTCATGGCACCCATGACACGCAGGCGGAGGGGAGGTGTCAACGAGGCCTTGAGGTGGGCTGCTGGCCACCCCCGCTTCTGAAGGTACAACGGGATTCATCCTCCGGCCTGATCCGGTGACGGAGTCCCGTCCCATCCGCGTTCATCCGTGTGATCCGCGGTCAACTGCCTCTTCGGCTTTCAAAAGTTTGACCGCGGATCACGCGGATGAACGCGGATAAGGCCGCGGATTACGCTGCACGCGCACTCCAGGACGCTGCCGCGCCTGGGGCTTGCCTGCCCCCGGATCTGATCCAGGACGGGGTTGAACTCCGCTCCTCCGCGGCTTTCCCCAGCAGGTCGATCGTGAGCTCTGCACCCTCAATCCATCAACGCCGTTGCGCGGCGTGGATCAGACTCAACATCGACCGCTTCAGGTGGGTCCTGCCCTAATGGATCGACATTTCGTCCATCGGGCGCTGGAATTTGTCCACCTATGAATCGCGAAGCAGCCGCAACCGCGGCGTCGAATCTCACCGCCGGGACTCTGCTTCCTGAGATGCAGGACCTTTTTTCGAAACAGCTTGCAGAAGCAGAGGACGCACACCTTCGCGCCCACAGCAACAACCTCGGAGTGATCCGGGCGCATCTCAGGGCCATCTTCCGGTACCTCCCATATGTCGAAGGCCCCAGGATCCTCGACTGGGGATGCTACCACGCCTTCGACTCCTGCGTGCTCCGGCGAATCTTTGGGAACAGCGTCGAACTCCATGGCTGCGACCCGTGCGCATGCCCGGCCGCGCAATTCCACCGCTACGCCGACCTGACATTTCGCCAACTGGATCACATCTCCCGTCTTCCCTACCCCGACGCGCACTTCGACACCGTCATTGGCAGTGGGGTCATTGAGCATGTGGCCAATCACTTTGAAAGCCTCCGGGAACTCCACCGCGTCATTCGAGAAGGCGGGCAGTTGATCCTGACGTTCGCCCCGAATCAGTCGTCGGCGACCGAACTGGTTCAGGACCTCCTCGGAGGTCAGGGACATCCGCGCCGCTACACCCGGTCCAGCTTCAAATCGCTCCTGCTCTCCCACGGCTTCCTGATCGAAGAAATCGGGTACCATGAAGTCGGGCCCACCCTCACGAGCCCGTCCGTGGCCTGGATGCGCAAGATTCCCGGTGTCGGCTCGGCGATGAGCGCCGTCGAGCATCTCAATCCGATCCTGGACCGCCTCTGGCCGATCAACCGATTGGGTCAAAACCTGTTCGTCATCGGACGTCGTGTTGGGTACGTCCACGGTTCGCACCCGCGGCGCAGCCGTCAGGGCCTGTGGAACTCTGGAAGCCCGGCATTCAATGCCTTGACCTAGGCAGGCGGGAACGGCGACCACCGCGCCAATCTCACTTCGACAGGGACACTTCAACCTCGGGTGCCGGCTTCTGACTGACGCTCTCGGCGATGCTCGCCACCCGCTGGCCGGGATCGACTTCCTTGTCCTTGTTGAACCGGACGGATACCACGCGGCTGATCCCCTGCTCCTGCATGGTGACGCCGTAGAGGACATCGGCCATGGCGATGGTGCGCTTGTTGTGGGTGATGACGATGAACTGGCTCTGCTCCAGGAACCGTTGCAGCACCTTCACGAAGCGCAGGATGTTCGACTCGTCGAGCGGCGCATCCAGCTCGTCGAGGACGCAGAACGGCGACGGCTTCACCTGATAGATCGAGAACAGCAGCGCCACGGCGGTCATGGTCTGTTCGCCACCGGAGAGCAGCGAGATGTTCTGCAACTGTTTGCCCGGCGGACGCGCTACGATCTCGATGCCCGCTTCCAGCACGTCTTCCCCCTCCACCAACCGGAGGTCCGCTTTTCCGCCGCCGAAGATCTCGGTGAACATGGCGATGAAGTTCGCCCGGATCTTGTCGAAGGTTTCCACGAACATGGTCTTGGTCTCGTCGTTGATCTTGTTGATCACGTCCGAGAGTTCGCTCTTGGCCTTCACCAGATCCTCGTACTGGGTGCTGAGGAAATTGTGACGTCCTTCGGTCTCCTCGTACTCCTCGATGGCCACCAGGTTGACCGGCCCGATTTCATCCAACCGCTTCTGCAAGGCCTGCACCTGCTGTGACACCAGGTTCCAATCGGTCGCCAGACCTGCCGCCTCCAACTCCTCGACCGGCACCGTCTCGACCTTGGGCATGCCACCGTCGTCGGCCAGGGTGATGCGGAGTCCCTCCCCGCGGATGGTCTCGAGCTCGACCTGATACTTGGTGGTGATCCGCTCCCGCAGGGCCTGAACCGACATCGTCTTCTGCGCCAGCTCGACATCCAGTTGTCCACGCCGGGTGTGCAACGAAGTCAACCGCCCCCGATGATCCCGCAACCGCTCGTCCCGCGTGGCGATATCGGCGTCGAGCGCCGCCCGTTCTTCCAGCTTCACGGTGACCTGTTCGGACACCGCCAACCGCTCGTGCCGCAAGCGTTCCACCTGACGGCGTGACTCCTGGATCTCGGCTTCGAACTGGGCGCGGCGACCGTCGAAGCTTCCCAACTCGCTTTCCAACCGGGCGACCAACTGTCCCAACTCACGCAGGCGTTGCTCCAGGGGGGCGCGTTGCCGGGCATGCGATGCCTGCAACTGTTCCTCGGTGGCCATGGCCACCTTCGCATCGCTCAGGGCCGAATTGCCCGCGTCCCGGGTCTGGCGAAACTCCTCCACGGCTGCCGAACATTCGGCGACGCGCTCCACCGCCTCGCGTTCGATGGTCTCGGACTGGGCCACGGTGTCGGCGAGGCGTGACCGTTTCTCGATGCCTTCCGCCTCATGGGCGGTCAGGTGTTCGAGGTCGTGCACGGCCGCCTCGAACTTCATGCGCAGCGAACGACGCGAATTCTGCAGGGCATTGAACTCGCCCTGCCGGGTCGCCACCGCCACCTCGTGCTGACGCAGTTCCGTCCGGGCCTGCTCCAGGCTGGCCTGCAGCGCCGTCTGTTCGCTCTGCAACGCGCCCTTCTTCCGACCGGACTCCTCCACCCGCGCCACCAGGGCAGCCAGCTCCGACTGCAACTCGGCGATCTGGTTCTTCCGGCCGAGGATGCTGGAGGCGTTCTTGCCCGAACCTCCCGAGGCACCGCCGGTGTACACGCCCAACCGGGTCAGCAGATCCCCCTGACTGGTGACGAAGTCGACGCGACCGCCACTCGCCGAATGCCCGGCCGTCGCCAACGCCAGATCAGCGACGATCCAGGTGCGTCCGAGCCACGCCCGCAGCAAGGGCTGGATCTCGGGCTCGGCCTCGATGACGGACAAGGCCGCGACCGCACCTTCGACCGGGGGGTTGGAGGGATCGACCGGGGAGCCTTCGTCACCGGCTGCTGCCGCGGCCAGTTCCAGGGCTGCGATGCTGGCCCGGCCCTTCTTGTTCGCCTGAAGATCCCCGAGGATCCGCGTGGCGGCATCGGGTTGCCGCGTGAGCACCACCTGCAGGTACTGCCCGAGGACCGCCTCGACCGGAACCACGTGCTCCGGGGGAACGCGAAGCCGGTCGGCGATCGAACCGAGGACATCCTGGCTCTGACGCAGGGCGGCCAGCGCTCCCTGGCTGAAGCCCTCGTGCTGGGTGTCGAGCTGCTCCAGCACGTTCAGCCTCGAACGTTTCTCGGCCTGCTGCCGCAACGCTCCGTCCAGTTCCTGCGCGGCGTTGCTGATCTCGCCCTGCAAGGCCCGCAGGCGCGCCTGACGTTCCTCCAGCGTCCCGCGACAGGTCTGGACGTTCTGTTGTTCGGTCTGGAACTCGGCGGTGAACTCCGCGAGACGCGCTTCCAACCGGGATTGTTCCTCTTCCAGTTGCACCCGCTCGGACTGGAGCTTCTCGAGCCGCACCAGGTTCCCCTGCTTCTGGAGGTCGAGGGCGTTGATCTCGTTACGGGCCCGGCTCAACTGCTGGGATGCAGAAAAGGCCTGCGATTGCGCCACCCGCAACTGTTCCTGGCGCTCCGACATCTGCCGTTCGATCGAGAGCACGGCGTTGCGCTTCTCTTCGAGGGCAGCGCGCAGGACGCGCACCTGTTCCTCCGACTCGGCCAGTCGCTCATTGACCATCCCCAACTCCGCCTCGGCGACCAGGCTGCGTTCCTGAGCCTGACTGATATCGCCCTGTGCCCGCGCCTGTTGACCTCCCAGTTCGTTCAACCGCTCCTCGTTGAATCCGATCCGGCTCTCGTGGCGATCCGCCTGTCCCTTGAGCTCCAGGCCCTGCTGTTGCAGGGCGGAGATCTGTTCCTCCAATCCACCCCACTGCGTGCGCAACTGAAGGATCTCATCCTCGAGGCGCAGCACGCCTTCCTGGCACAACTCCATCTCCAGCTTCACCTTTTCCGACTGCTCCTCCCGCTCGCGGATCTCCGCCTGCAACCGGTCGAACTGATGCCGGGCCAACTGCGTCTCCAGATGCTGCAGATCCGACTGGATCGCCTTATAGCGTTTGGCCTTTCCCGCCTGACGTTGCAGCGAGCCAATCTGTCGCTTCACTTCCTTCATCAGGTCCTGCACGCGCAACAGGTTCTGGTCGGTGGATTCCAGCTTCCTGAGTGCCTCCCGCTTCTGCTGCTTGAACTTGGTGATCCCAGCCGCCTCCTCGAACACCAACCGCCGGTCGTCGGGCTTGCTCGACAGGATCTGGGTGATGTTGCCCTGGGCCATGATCGAGTAACTGGCCTTGCCCATGCCCGTACCGGCGAACAGCGCCTGGATATCCCGCAACCGGCAGGAGGTCTTGTTCAGGAAGTACTCGGAACCGCCGTCGCGAAACACCCGTCGTGTGATGGTCACCTCATTGAAATCCAGGGGAATCCCATGGGACTTCAACTGCTCCGTGTCCACGTCTCCGATGGTCAGGCTGACCTCGGCCATCCCGACCGGCTTCCGTCCATCGGTCCCGTTGAAGATCACGTCGGCCATCTCGCCGCCGCGAAGGGCCTTGGCCGATTGCTCCCCGAGAACCCAACGCAAGGCATCGGACACGTTGGACTTACCGCACCCGTTCGGGCCGACGATGGCCGTCATGCCGGGCTGAAAATTCACCGAGGTCTTGTCGGCGAACGATTTGAACCCGAGCACGGTGAGGTTCTTGAGGTACATGACCCATCCATTGGAGAAATCCGGCCGTCGGACGGCAAGGCCAAACCCACTACTAATAGGGGTGAGTTATTCACAAAGGCACAAGATACAGTGGGGATAACTTTTCCTAGCCATCCCTCCCTCCCTGACGGGGGGATCGGCAGCTTGCCGGTCCTGGGCCACCCGCAGCCTCCGCTTCTCCCCTACTCCGCGGCGATTCCTCTGGGCGTGGGGAATGGCCGCGGAGGAGCGGAGAAGCGGCGACCGGAAGCAGGCGGGGTGAAAGGGAATACCGAATGCGGGACCTTCGTGGAGTTTGACGTCCGATCGGGCGCAGTGCGAATCCTGCCCTTCCTCCGCTCCCCCGCGGCTGTCCCCCGCCGAACCCGGACGCCGGAGGCGTCCCGGAATGGTGCCGGCGGTCGCTCGACCGCCGGATGGCCGGCCCCAAAGCGCCCATCGACCCCGGCGGGGTCGCGCTGAGCCAATCACTCCCTGCCGCTTTGGTCGCAGATCACGGAGATTCCGAAGAGGAACATGAGCCCGCAATTCGGAAGTCAACCCCTCGCGGCGCGTACCCCGATCCAGGCGGGATCGTCGCTCCACTCAGCGGCGGAGCGGGCGAAAGCGGCAGCTCACGCTGCACGCACTCCAGGACGCTCCCGCGCCCGACGCAGGCTCACCTCCCACCTCCGCTTCTCCGCTTCTCCGCGGCCATCCCCCACTCAGCGGAAGGGGAGCGAGTACCGGCGGGCCGCCGGTACCCCCGGTCGGAGTTCGGCACGGCCAAAGATTTCTCCTGATTCCAGATTGATTGAAACTGGATGGGCCTCCGTCGGGTACAGCAGTCCATTGATTCTGGACTGAGTGATGAACACGACCTTGACCTTTGATCGCGCTGCTGACCCCGCCACCGTTGCCGCCCGGATCCGCATCGCCCACCGGCAACGCCGTGATGCGATGATCCGTGCCTATCGACGGGCGCTGCGGCTCGCCGAGTACCGGGCCTGGCTGGCCATGGAGCCCCGGACCACCTACCCCACCGGCCCGTCGGAAAGCGTGCTCCAACGCTTGGTTTTCCTGGGCGCGGGCCTGATTGCCGGAGCCGCGACGGTGGCCGCCCTGATCACATCGACCCCGTTTGTCCTCTGGTTCCTGCAGGCCACCCAGTTCTGATCGCCTTGACGGTGCCGTAACCTTTGGCTTCGCCGTGACCCTTGATGGGAAGCCACCCGCATGACGGATGATTGGGAACGCCTCGGACCGATCGCCAGCAAGCATCAGGCCTTGATCGCAGGCGTTCTGAAGACCGACACCCGCAAGCTCTCGTCCTTCGAGGATTTCGAGAAGAACCTGACCTGCACCGTCCGCGGCGGGGGCGGGCCCGGTCCGGGTGGCGGCCGCGGGATCATCGGGATCAAGGAATTCGCCGACCAACGCCGCGCCTACCTGCTCAAGGTCACGGCACCTGCGGGGAAGTGACGGGCCCGAAACGGGAGATTGACCCACGAATCACACCAAACACACGAACTCGTCGCCTCCTTCGTGTGTTTGGTGTGATTCGTGGGCGGTCGATTCCCACGGCCACCCAATCCGGCTAGGTGGCCACCGCTTCCGGCGGCAGCAACTTCCACGCGCCGGGGGCAAGGTCCCCGAGTTCATAGGGGCCGAAGCGGGATCGGTGCAGGGTGGTGACCACCGCACCGACCGCGCCGAACATGCGTTTCACCTGGTGGAAGCGACCCTCGGTCAGTTCGAGCCGCGCGGCGCACGGTCCGACCAACTCCAGCTTCGCCGGCGCACAGGGCTTGGTCTCGCCCAGCATCTTGAAAGTCCCGGAAGCGAACAACGGGATCCAATCGGGCGACGGATCGCGATCGAGACCCACCTCGTACACCTTGGGAACATGATGACGCGGGGCGGTCCATTTCTGGACGAGCGCGCCGTCATCGGTCAGCACGAGCACGCCGCTGGTGTCCTTGTCGAGGCGTCCCACGCTGCTGACCGGCGGATTGCGATCCTTCCAACGTTCGGGGAGCAGACCGTAAATCGTGGGGCCTTCCTCGTCCTCGTGGGTGCAGATGGTGCCCACCGGCTTGTGGAAGAGCACCAGCAAGCCATCGGGATGATCGAGGGGTTCGCCCTCGACCACCACCTTCGCGGCGTCCACCCGGTCTTCCGCCGACTTGGCCACCACGCCGTCCACCATCACCCACCCGCGTTTCACCCATTCCTTCGCCTCCCGCCGGGAGCAGTAGCCACAGGCGGAGAGCAGTTGATCGATTCGGCGGAGACCGGCGGGGGGAATGGGCATCGCGAGGAATGGGGGACAGGGACGGAGGTGCAGGTCGCTCAGGAACCCATCAGGTGGTTGAGGACCAATTGATCGAGGTCCTGGTAATTGCGATCGGCGATCAGGGCCTGGGCGGCTTTCTCGGGATAGGAACGGGCCTTGTCCACCAGGCGCAGGAACGTGTCGCGCGAGTTGGACAGGTGCTTGAGGTAATGCTCCGGCTTGGTGGTGCGGAACGGGTGGACGTCGAAGCAGATGAACTCGCCGCCGCGCCCGTAGGCATTGCGTTCCAGCGCACGCACCTGATTGAACGCCACGCGAAGGTTGGCCGAACCAAACGGCTTGTCCTGGTCGAACTTCAGGCCGTTCTGGTCGTTGAGATGGAGCGACCACAATTTCCCGAAGGCCATGGCGAAATCAATTTCGTCGGCGGGATCCAATCCCGCGAGGATGGCGTGGGCCGACTCGATCAGGGCACCGACCCGAGCCGGGGCCGTGGTCAACTGCGCCACCGCCAGGGCATGCCCGATGGTCGGGATATAGGCGTGATCCATCGGCTCATTCGGCTTGGGCTCGATGGCGAGGCGGATCTTCTTGTTGTGGGTCAGCATGGCGTCCATCGCCTCCACCAGGAGATCGACGGAACGGCGCGCATTCTTGGATTCGCGCAGGTAGGAACCCTCGCGGGCCAACCAGAGGACGATCAGATCGGTTCCCAGCACCCCGGCGATGTCGATCGCCTGCTTGGAGCGATCAATCGCATAGCGGCGAAGGCGCTTGTCGTTGTTGGTGTAGGCGCCGTCGACGGTGTTCGGATGAAACCACAGGCGGGGCGCGACCATCTCGGCGACCAGACCTTCGCCATCGAGACGCTTCTTGAGTTCCTTGGCTTCCTTCAACACCTGGGCGGGCGACTTGGAATCGATCTCGGGCACGGCGTCGTCGTCGTGGAACATCATCGCGTCGAAGCCCAGTTCCTTCAGGGCTTGAAGCTTCCAGTCGAAGGTCTGCGCCGGGCGCGTCTCCGGGCCGTAGGGATCGCGTCCCTCGCTGAAGTTCCAGGGTCCGGCGCAAAAACGATACTTGGGAGCCTTAGCCATAGTTTGTCGGGATAGCCTACCGACGCACGCCCCCGCCCCGCAACCCTCGTTCTCCGAAGCCGACGGCCAACTCGTAGGCGACGAGGTAACGAGGCTCACT
>CAMCFL010000042.1 GCA_945873715.1 Akkermansia muciniphila | reverse complement strand
CGGAGTGATGCATCCGATGGAACTTCCACAGGTGCGGCAGGACATGGCCAGCGCGGTGCCAGAAGTACGTCCACAGATCGAACATCAGGATGGCGGCCACGAAGTGGACGGCAGGGGGCAGTCGAAGCCAGTTCAGGATCCCGAACTGGTGGGTGGCGGCGAGGTCCGCGAGGTAACGCCACACCCAGGCGAAGAGCAGGGCGGTCATGAGACCGTTCGCCAGAGCGAGACCGAAATTGCGCAGGGCGTGACGTCCGCGGTCCGTCAGGGAGGCGAAGGAATGAAAGAATGGAGCAAAGCTCTCCCACGCCAGCAGCAGGGCGAGCCAGACCAGGCTGCCCAGACCGCGCCACCGATGGAGTTGTTCTGCGTCGAGGGACATTGGTTCGCTGTAATGCGGAGTATTATCCGCAGATGGCGCAGATGGCGCAGATCTCAAGGTGATTGCCCGGCGAATGGTCTGCGCCCGCCGGGGGAGACAGTCGGTTCGTCCTGGATGCCACCAAAGGCCTCCGCATCTGCGTGATCTGCGCCATCTGCGGATCGTTCACTGCGGTTTCAGCGTTCACGGCTCTCCTCTGCGTTCGGGGGTGAGCAGACGCCCGAAGGTGCGGTTGTACGGGTGGACCTTGTCCGTGGGTTTGCCGGCGGATTCCAGCGGCCGGTGCTCATTCGCCCAGGCGAAGATCGAGCCTTCGAGATTGGAGACGTTGGTCCGTCCCGCCTCCATCAGGCGCTGCGCCAGCGCGGAGGAACGCCATCCGACCGAGCAATAGACCACGACCGGGCCCGGGTGATCGGCGAGGGATTTCTCGATCGCCTTGGGTTTGGAGTCCGGATCCGTCCAGCGGGCTCCGGGAAGGTGGGAGAGTTCGAACTCCTTCCGGGTGCGGACGTCGAGCAGGACGGGTTGTACACGGTTCGTCTCGACCAACCAGGTGGCGAGTTGGGTGGTGGAGAGTTGCGGGACCCGGGGGAACTTCGCGCGGACGGTGGCCTTCCACTGGTCGAGTCCTTCGGTGGGGGCGTCGGCCCCATGGACGACACTCCAGAGGGCGCGGAGGAGCATCAGGACCATGAAGAACCGGGCGGGGGTGGAATTGGGAGAGGACGAACTCAAGGTGCGATATTTGGAGGATGGAGCGGTGTGTGTGGATTGTCATGTTTGATTCCGGGAAGGGGCCGGGGTGGGTGAACCGTGAGGTGGTCATGCATGTAGGCCGCCTGCCGTCAGGCGGCGATGAGGGTGCCGAAGCGCCCGCTGAGGGCAGCGGGCCTACAAATGGGACTTCCCTCTGGCGTTCGGCACGGGCAATCCGGGCCAACTGAATTGAAACAAACGGGCGGACGCACTGTCCTAGCCTCCCTTCTGCGAGTCATGGGCGGGCGGGGTTCACGTTGATGGAACTGCTGGTGGTGATCGCGATCATCACGATCCTGGCTTCGTTGCTGTTCCCGGCCCTGACCGGAGCGAAACGGAAGGGGAACCAGATCAAGTGCCTGAACAGCGAGCGACAGGTCAATCTGGCGCTCACGATGGATGCGTCGGATGCCGACGGACAATACCCGCCGCGGCGGGAGCGGGACACTTCGGGCAACCTCTACAAGCTGCTCTGGTACGGTCAGGGCGGTATGGAGTCCCGGCTTCAGCCGGCGGGAATTTCACCCGTCGAGCGTGGACCCCGGACTGGGAGTCAGGGTGACGGCGTGCGTCAGACCAGCTAGGGCCTGACCCTCCGAACCCAGGTAACCCGGTGGATCCCCGGTACTGGTGCCTCTGGAGAAAGCGGTAGCCGAACCGGGTCGCAAGCGCCTACGGTTCAAATTCCATTTGCGGGGCGGCGTGAGTTGTCCTGCCGGTCGAGCACTGACACATGGGAAGTCGGGTGAGCTTGGGAACGGATCCCGGTCACCCATTCATGCCGGAATCACCGTTACTTTCTTTTGCTCAACAGATTTTCGCTCATTCTGGTCGCGGTCGGAGGGGCAATCGTCCTCCTCCTGTTTCCAGTCATCCATGTGGGGCTTGCGATCGCCAATTTCACCGTCCACATCCTCATTCTGGGCATGCAGTTGATCACATCCCGCCACGCGAGGTTGCCTGTCGGGCCGGAGCGGGAGTGCTCAGATGAGCCGTTTGTGTCGGTGCATGTCCCGGCGCACAACGAGCCGCCCGAAATTCTACGGGAGACCCTCCAATCCCTCCGACACCTCCGTTGGCGGAATTACGAGGTGCTCGTCATCGACAACAACACGCAAGACGAGGCGATTTGGCGGCCGGTCGAGAAGATGTGCCGCGAATTTGGGCCGCGATTCCGGTTCCTTCACGTCGAAGGGCTCAAGGGTGCCAAGGCCGGAGCGATGAACTGGGCGCGCCAGTTCATGGAACCTCGGGCGGAGTTCATCTTTGTGGTGGACGCGGACTATATCGTCGAACGACGCGCGTTGAAGCGGGCGGTCAGTTGCTGCGTGGAAGGCGTCGCGCTGGTGCAATTCCCTCAGGAATATCGAAACATTGGTCCTGCCAACACCGGGATGGCGCTCGATTTCAAACACTTCTTCGCGGGCTACATGAACATGGCAAACCGGTTGGGCTGCGTGCCTTCGACCGGGACCTTGAGCCTGATCCGGGTGTCGGCCCTCCAAGCGGTGAACGGTTTCAATTCAGGGGTCGTCTCCGAGGATGCGGATCTCGGCTTTCGACTGAATGCCGCCGGCTATCGGTCCATTTACGTGAACGAGGTGATCGGCCGAGGGCTGATGCCGCACGACCTGGAAGGGTTGAAGAAGCAGCGGTGGCGTTGGGCGTTTGGCAATGCCCAGATCCTCAAGCTCAACTGGCGCCAACTTCTGCTGGGTCAGGACCTGAGTATCCGCCAGAAAATGGGCTACCTGATCCACCTGACCGCTTGGTTCAACTTCAACCTGATCCCGAGCCTGACCCTCATCCTCCTGGCTCCGCTCGCCCTGACGCACCACCTGCATCCGTTGCACCCCTACTTGATCCTGCTGTCGGGGTTCACGCTCACCACCTTCATGGTGCTGCGGTTTGGCACTCTCTTCTACAGCCTGCGACAGGATCGTCACAGCCTCCGGGAAGTCGTTCTGGCGTTCCTGACCCACCTTGGCCTGGGGTGGGTTTTCAGCAGCAGTTGGATGATGTGCCTTCTGGATCATCGTTCTCCGTTTGTCCGCACGAACAAGTTCCTGGCCGCCAAGGTTCCGGGGTTGATCCGGACGACCCTCGTCGAGGCGATCCTGGGGATGGCGCTGCTGGCGGCCTGCGTGGTGCTGACGATGGCTGACTTTGTCATTAGTCCCATCGCCGCGCTGACGATGGCAGCAGGGCGCTTCCTGGTTTACTGGGTATGGTGGCAGGCGCGGAAAACCTGGCACATCACTTCGGCTCTGAATGCGGAAGCCCTCCGTTCGTTGAAGCCCGCACCGGCTTTCGGAACCGATCTGAGTCCTCGAATCCCGGGCAGCGAGTGAGTTGATTGCAGGGGCCGGTTCTCGGCCACCTGCGATTGACGCCCGGGTAGTGGTTGGAATTTATGTGCCCATGTTGCTTCTGCCTGCTGACGTGGCTTCGCCAACCAAGACTGCTCCCCAGGCCCGAACTTTTTCAAACCCGAGGACGCAGACGCTGATCGCGGTCAGGGTGATGAGGAAGGCGATGATTCCCATCGCCGATCAGCCGGATTTTGCCCTCGAATGCACCACATCGCTCCCGCTCAGTGGTTGAACAGGAACTCGGGCGAGTTCAACAGGGACCAGAGGACGTCTTCGGTGGCGGTCTGCCGATTGGCCGTTGGGATCCGGAACGGCGCGGTGGCGGCCTCGACCTCGGCCAGGACCGGGGGCCGGGCGTAGGCGGCGAGGTACAGTTCCGTGACGATCGTCTCTGGTGTCTCCTTCGATGCAGCGAGTCGTCGGGCGCGCCCTTCCGCATGGGCGATCCGCTTCTGCAGCTTGGGCGAATTCATCAGGTGCAACGACTGCACCACGCTCAGGCGCAGGTCGCGTTCGCAGGGGCAATCCGAACTCGAGTTCGGCCGTCCGAAGGCATCCAGGAAGTGGGACTCGATCTTGTAGCTCCACGTCTGGGTCGCGCGGGAACCCGGCGCGGTCGCAACAAACGAGTCCGGCGCACCCGTGACGTCCGACACCGCATCGTCGAGGACCTCGGCTGGCAACCGCCGGCGGTAGCCCCGGGAGAAGTGGCGCGTATCGCCGGAGTTGGTCTCGTTGGGCTGGGTCGAAAGCTGGTAGAGCCGCGAGGCGAAGATCGTCCGGAGGAGGTGCTGGATGTCGTACCCGTGGCGGGCGAAGTCGTCTGCCAGCGCATCCAGGAGTTCCGGATGGACGCAGGGATTCGACAGGCGGAAGTCATCGACGGGCTCCACCAGGCCGCGTCCGAAGCAGAAGGCCCAGACCCGGTTGACCAGGGCGCGCGCCAGGAACGGGTTGTTGGTGGCGGTGGCCCAGTCGGCCAACCCGTGACGCGGGTCGATGTCGGGATCGTTCAGCAGCGGTCCATCGGGTGCCCGGGGAGCCATGACTTCCCCGCTCACCGGGTGTTTCACACTGCCGCCCTTGGCAAAGTAGAAGGATTCACGACCGGCCGAGATGGGGGGCGACAGGCCGGCGCCCTTCTGGCGGACGGATCCGAAGCAGGCGGCCAGTTGGTAGAAGTCTTCCTGGCTCCATTTCTCGTTCGGGTGGTGATGACACCGGGCGCATTCCAACCGGACCCCGAGGAGCACCTGGGAAAAGAGCGTGGTCAGTTCGGGTGGCTCGCGGCGGTCCCGGTACACGACGGCGGGTCCGTCGCGGTGGTTGGAACCTTCGGCGGTCAACAGATCGCGGACGAACTGGTCGTACGGGCGGTTGATCCGGAACTGTTCCCGCAACCATTGGTCGAGGATGAAGACGCTCTTCACACCGACCCGGTCGGAATTCGGACGGAGCAGGTCCGCCCACCGGCCCGCCCAGAAATCGCCGTAGGCCGGATCGTCGAGCAGCCGGGCAATGGCACGCTGGCGCTTGTCCGGAGACGCGTCGGCGAGGAAGGCGGTGACTTCGTCCGGCGCGGGCAGCATCCCGATGGCGTCGAGCTTCACCCGACGCAGGAACTCGGCGTCGGTGCAGGTGTCGGAGGGAAGCAGGCCCAATCGTTGGAAGCGGGTGAAGGCGATGTCGTCGATGAAGTTGTTTCTCGGTAGGCCGGCGTAACGCTCGGCGGGGAGCAGGCGCTCGGCCGGGACCAGCACGCGGGAAGCGGCGACCCGACCCAGGTAACGGGCGACGATCACGGCCGTGCCAGGGTGCTTGCCGGCGGTGAAGCGGCCCTGCTCATCGACGGCGGCCAGCTCGCGATCACTGCTCTCGAACGCGGCCAGTCGGGTGACGTCGCGGATGGATCCATCCTGGTAATGGGCCCGGACCATCAGCCGGTGGGCGGATCCGGAAGGGGTGGTACGTTCGTTTGGAAACACCTCGACGCCGGACAACGCTGGTTCGTTGGTGAAGGTGAATGGGCTGCCCGAGCGGATCCAACGGAGGAGGGTGGTGTGGGCGGAGGAACCCGGTTCAATGCGGCGACCGCCTTCGTGCGGGATGCCCAGCGTCGGCTTCTGAATCAGCAGGGACTGCTCCGGCGCCGCCGGGAAGAGGCGTCGCCCCCGCACATCAGCCACGATCTCGGCATGGTCGGCCCGGGGATCGTAGGAGAAGACCGACAGCTTGAAGCCGTTCTGACCTTCGGGCTTGGAATGGCATCCGCCGGAGGCACAGCCGGCCCGGCCCAGTTCAGGAAGGACGTCTCTGGTGAAGGAAACCGCGGGTTCGGCCCAGGGAGCCTTCGGATTCTTCCCGGGACCGATCACGACGACCGGGAGCGGGACCGACAACCGACCCAGCTTCAGTTGGACCGTGTTGGAGCCGGATCCACCGTTCGCCGCCAACTCGCCCGGGGCGCGCTGGGCGAAGACCGCGCCGCGGGGGATCTCGAGCTTCACGGCATCGGTGACATCGTACTCGCGTCCTTCGGCGGTCAGGCCGGTGACCCGGAATCCGTGGATCGGGGCATCGGCCGACAATTGCACCTGGGGGGGATGAATCGTCAGCCGGGCGAACTGGGCGGGGGGCAGCGGTGCCCGTACCGGTTTGATGCGGGGGCGGGCGAGCTTCGCCGCGACCGGAGCCCGGGAAACAAGGGCGGCTGGGGCCGCGTTGGATTCGGGTTCGATCCGCGCCAGTTCCCCGCCGTCGCGGTTCCACACCCGGACGGATCCTTCCTGGGTTCCGGCAGCGACGCGCTCGCGCCGGTCGTTGACCGCCAGGCTGAGGAGATGCCCGGTGATCGACGCCACGCGGCGCTCATCGCCCGAAGCGGAGCTTTGTTCGCCGGTGTGGGTGCGCAGGTTCTCGTAGCGCAGGACCGCGCCGGCTTCGGTCGCGGCAAAAACCTCGCGGCTGTCGTCGGGCCAAGCTGCGGCATTCACGGGGTGGGCGTGGCTGCCGAGGGTGACCGGCTTCTCGCGGGTGGCGATGTCCCAGACGAAGAGTTGCTTGTCCGCGCCGGCCGACACGACCTGGGTTGCGTTGGTGTTGAAGGCGACGGCAAGGACCTGGGCGGTGTGGCCTTCCAGGGTGGCGACGGGCTTGCCCCCGGGCAGGGACCAGACCCGCACCAAGCGGTCGGCTCCGGCCGTGACCAGACGGCTCTGGTCCGGGCTGAACTGCACCCCGAGGATCGAGTCGCCGTGGGCACGCCAAGAGCGGGTCCAGCGTCGGGTGGCAACGTCCATCAACCGAAGCTGGGCCGAAAGTCCCGGGGTGGCGTCCCCCGCGGCGAGTTGGGTGGAGTCGGATGAGAAAGCGAGGGCGGTGATCCGCCCGGAAAGCCCGTTGGTGATGTCGGCGACCGCGGTGAGTTGAAGCGCGTCCCACAGGCGGACCCGACGGAATCCGGCGGTGGCGATGAATCGTCCATCCGGGCTGACCGCCATCGAATCGATTCCCTCGGGATGCGCGACGACCGGAGCGGGGGCAGGGGGAGCATTCGTGCCGATCGCCAGCAACTGGAGGCGGGGGCCCCGGGCAACGGCGAGCGTGTTGGATCCGGGTAGGAAGGCGAGGGACTGGACCGGTTGGTGGCCGGGGGGGAGCGGTTCCAGAGCGACGGCCGGGATCGGGGCGGTGGCTTCGTCGAGGGCCGAATCATCCCACGGCATCTGGTCCAGCACCCAACGTTCGAGGGCGCGGATCCGCCCGGAATCGAGCTGCTTCTTCGGCGGCATGTGCGGGTCGCCATCCTTGCGTAGCACGTCGAGCAGCCTGGACTCGGCCACGTTGCCGGGGGCGACGATCTGTCCATTCCCGCCGCCCTTCAGGATCGCCTCGCGCGAGGTGAGGATGAGGCCGCCCTTGGCCTTGTCCTCGCGATGACAGGGGAAGCACTCGTTGGCGAGGATCTGGAGCGGATGCGGCGTGGGCGCGGCGGCCTGGCAGGTGAGTGCAAGGCCCGCCATCAGGATCAGTCCTGGAAGCAGGACGCGAACCGCCCGGGGTGGGTGGGTCCGCGGCCGGCGGTTCCGTCCTTCCCCCGCTGAGGCATTCCGTTCCAGGCACGCCATCACAGTCCCTTGGTATCCCAACCCTTGCGGTAGGTTCGTCGCACCAGTTGGTTGGCTTGGGCGACGTTGGTGAAACGCAGCTTGCCTGCGTTCCAGTCCAGTACCTGATTCGGGAACCGGGTCGCGACGGAACCGAGCAGGATGCTTTCGGTCAGCGGACCGGAATAGTCGAACCCGGCGGAGGTGCTGCCCTTCCCGGCAACGGCGTCGATGAACTCGTGCCAGTGATTGGCGGAGCCGACGTCCGGGTACTTGAAACCGGTGTATTTGGCATCGGGGAGCAGGATCGGACGGCCGACGTGAGGCACGACCAGGATGCCGTCGGTCCCGATGATGATCGAGCCCTGGTCGGGCAGCTTCACCTTGCCGAGCAGGCTGATGACGTCGGCCGGCGGGCGCTTGGAACCGTCGTACCAGGTGATCGGAATCTTGCCGGGGATCGTGAAGGGGGTGGCGGGGAAGACGTACTCAATGACGGCGTTGTTCGCCCACGAGTGGGTGCTGGGCGCGGCTCCGAGGGACTTCACCGAGATCGGGGCGGTGAGCTTCAGCGCGCTGAACACCGGGTCGAAGATGTGGCAGCCCATGTCGCCAAACGTGCCCGTGCCGAAATCAAGGCGACGCCGCCAGTTGCCCGGGTGATACCATCCCTGACCGATGAACGGGCGGTCGGCGCACACGCCCAGCCACAGGTTCCAGTCGAGCCCGGCGGGGATGGGATCCTGCCGTTGGGGCAGGGGACCGTTGTCACCCCAGTCCTTTGAGCTCCAGGTGTGGACTTCGCGGACCTTGCCGATGACCCCGTCCTGGACGAGTCGGGTGGCAAGTCGGTATTCGGTGGCCGAATGGATCTGGATGCCCATCTGGGTCACCAGCTTCTTCTTGTGGGCGACCTCGGCCAGTTGCCGGCACTCGTACAGGTCATGGGCCAAGGGCTTCTGGCCATACACATGGATTCCGCGCTGCAAGGCGGCCATGCCCTGGGGGGCATGCATGTGGTCCGGGGTGGAGACGTTGACCGAGTCGATCTTCTCCTTGTCGAGCAGCTGTCGGTAGTCGGCATAGACCCGGGCCTCGGGAAACTTCTTCCGGAACTCCGCGGTCCGGGTCGAGTCGACATCGGCGACGGCCACCATGCGGACGGACTTGTGCGAGGCGATCTCGTTGAGGTCGGCCCAGGCCATGCCGCCGGCACCGAAGCTGGCGTGGATCACCTGCGATGACGGCGGACGCGCCAGCAGGTCGCGCATGATGAGGGGCGTCGCGAAGGCAGCGCCCGCCGCGGTCCGCAGGAAGCGGCGCCGAGACGTGGAGGTGAAGGGAGAGTTCATGAAGTGGGGTCACTCTCCGACACGGAGGGGTCCCTGCGGAAGTCGAAAAAGGCGTTGGATCCATGTTCGACCTTGCCAAGAACCGGGCTTTGATCGAACACAAGGTCTGTGACGCCCGTCTGTGCGTCACCAATCCGTCGCTGACGTCAATCCCGGTGCCTCCAGTTCAGGTCCGTTGTCAGCGGCGAAAACGGGCATCAACGTTGCGATGAATTTTTCGTTGGGACTGCTGGCGGCTGCCGGCGCGCAGAAACTATCCCTCCCCCAGATCTGGAGTTTGGCGACTGCGGAAGCGCAGATCATCATCGTCATTCTGGCGGTCTTTTCGATCTTCGCCTGGTCCACCATGGCGGCGAAGGCGCTGCAGATGCACCGGGCCAAGAAGTTGAACCATCACTTCGACATCGAGTTCCGGCGGCAGGGCGGCGTCCTCGAGATCTTCGAGCGTCGGTTGGGGATCCAGGGTTGCCCGCTGTTCTCGGTGTACGAGGACGGATGCACGGAACTGGATGCCCGGCTCAACAAGGCAGATGGCACCCGGAAGACCGAGCTCTCGATCAAGTCGATGGAGCACATCAAGCGCTCGCTGGAGGGCGCGGTTGCCCGTGAATCGCTCAAGTTGGAGTCCGGACTGATCCTGCTGGCGATCGCGGTTTCCGGCGGGCCCTTCCTCGGATTGCTCGGCACGGTCTGGGGAGTCATGGACACGTTTGGCGGCGTGGCAGTGAAGCAGAAGGCGGATCTCGCCGCCATGGCCCCCGGCGTCTCCGCGGCGCTCATCACCACCGTCGCCGGCCTGCTCGTCGCGATCCCCTCGATGTTCGGCTACAACTGGCTGTTGCACTCCCTCCGCGTCGTCACCGTCGAGCTCGATAATTTTGCCCAGAGCCTGGCGTCCCGGATGGAAACCGAGTTCCTGCGCGACGAATGAGCAACCCCGAAGAACTGGCCGGGTCGGGTGAGTCCGGTGCCCTCAGCGCCGTTCCGGGCGCCGGCCCCGTCGCGCCCTCACGCCCAAGCAATGCGCGGGGAGTCCTGTGCGTCAAATGCGAGCATCTCAACTCCATCGCCCTCGAGGAGTGCGAAGTCTGCAAGGCGCATCTCTGGGTCAAATGCCTTGAGTGCGGCGCCAAGAACCGTCGGGTCAACGTGCGCTGCGACGAGTGCAACCGCCGCATGCACAAGGGGCGCTCGAGTTCCTCCATGGCCCGGTCGCGACGCTCGGGATTCAACTGGTGGATCGTCGGGATGGTGGTGGGCGGAATCGTCTTTGCCATCGTGCTGCTCTTCGTGGTTTCCGGGTTGAAACTGCCGCGGCTCTGGTAACGGACATCCAAAGGTCGAACCGGCCATGAGACGATTCTCCCAGCGAACCCAGCTCGTGACGTTGAACGAGATCAACATCACTCCCCTGCTCGACCTGGCGTTCGTGCTGCTGATCATCTTCATCATCACCACGCCCCTGCTGGAGCAGAGCATTCCCCTCAAGCTTCCGGTAGGTGGCGCCGCCCGGACCACCGGCGACCCCAAGAATGCCGTCCTGACCGAGGTTTCGCCCGATGGCACCTATTACTTCCGCGGACGGCGGGTCGGGACGGCCGAGGCGCTCGAGCGCGAGTTGGTGGCCGAGTTCCGTCGGAATCCGGAGATGATCGTCAAGATCCGGGCCGATCGGGACGGGAAGTTCCGTTTTCCCGCCGAAATCCTCGATGTCTGCCGTCGCAATGGCATCACCCGGTTCGACATTTCCACCGAGGTCCCTTCCCGCCGATGAACACCCTGGAGCGTCGCTGTCTGGCCACGTCTGCCGTCGCGCATTCCGCGATGGTCGTGTTGCTGGTGGTGGCCTCCGCCGTCGCGGCCCGCCGGGTGTTGGAGCCGGACGCTCTTCCACCGATTGAGCTGATCAGCCTGGAGGGGGTCCGCATCACGGATGGTACCGGTGCCGGTGGTGGTACTCCGACCCCGCCCCCGGCCGTGCCGACACCGCCGATGACTCCCCCTCCGACGTCGACCCCACCCCCGCCCCATCGGGAGGTCCGGGTGACGCCGGCGCCGATCCAGGTCGTGCCGGTGCCGACCCGCACCGAGCGGACCGAGAAGCCGGACAAACCGGACAAGGCAGACAAGCCGGAGCGCACCGAGGCCGGCATCAAGGTGTCGCCGACCCTGGTCAAGGCCCAGGACACCGATCCGACCACCAAGGGTAAAACCGATCTGCGCGACAGCAGCCGCCCGACTGGTCGACGCCCGATTCAGGTCGCCGCGGCACCCAAGGGGCCGTCGGCGACGGAGATCGCCCAGGCCAAGGCGGCGGAGGAGCGGGCGGCCAACGATGCGCGGGAACGCGCGGCGCGGCAGGCAGCAGACCAGTGGAAAAGCGCGGTGGGAGGCATCCGCAGCAAGTTGGCCCAAGGGTTGTCCGGCCAGACCGAGATCTCGGTTCCGGGCCCGGGCGGCGGCGGTGAGGTCTGGATGGGGTACGGCACGTACCTGAAGACATTCTACGAGGCAAGATGGCGGCGTCCCAGTTCGCTGCCGGTGCCCGTGGCGTACGTCGGAATCGCGATCACCGTCGCGAGGGACGGGCGTCTGGTTCGGTTCGAGTTGGTGGAGAAATCCGGGATCAAGTCGTTGGACGACTCGGTCCTCGAGGTGATCCAGCGCTACCGGACCCTGGAACCGCTTCCCTCCGGCTCGACCGATCCCGAACGTACCTTCCGCATCAAGTTCAGACTCGAAGGGACGACCCAATGATCCGTTTCAACATCCACCGGCGAGGCTTCATGGCCGCTCTCGTCGTGCTGGCCATTGCCTGCCATGTCCGCGCCCAGGAAGTCGTGG
>CAMCFL010000041.1 GCA_945873715.1 Akkermansia muciniphila | reverse complement strand
TGGGAAGAACGGGCGGGCCGCCCATTCCCCCCATCTGAGTTCCGGCATCTGGGCTCTGGCAACTGATCTCCGGCATCTGGGATGCTGGTGACTCGGTTCTCCGTTCTGGCCACTGGGAACTGAGTTCTGGATACTCTCCCCCCCATGAGCATCGTCACCCGTACCGGCGACAGCGGCACCACCGGCCTGATGTACAATCGTCGGGTCCACAAATCCCATGCCCGGGTGGAAGCCTACGGCACCGTCGATGAACTGAACGCCGCGCTGGGCATGGCCCGGGCCACCTCGACGCATCCCTTCGTCCGCGAGTCCATCCTCGCCATCCAGAAGGATCTGGTCCTCGTCATGGGCGAGTTGGCCGCGCACCCGGGCGACCTGGACCGCTATCGCAACGACGGGTTCGTGATCATCGGACCCGAGTTCGCCGCCCGGTTGGATGTTCTGGTGACCGAAATCGAGTCCCAGGGAGTTTCGTACAAGGGCTGGGCGACCCCGGGCGCGACGCTGGATTCAGCGGCGCTCAATGTCAGTCGCACCGCCTGTCGCCGTGCCGAGCGCCGTGTGCACAGCCTGCACGACGCGGATGAACCGCCCAACCCCGAGATCCTCATCTTCCTGAACCGCCTGTCGGACCTCCTCTGGCTCTTCGCCCGCTGGGTTGAAACCAAGGCGGAGTGAGACGGGAAGTTCCCAGTTGCCAGTTCCCAGACACCAGTTGCCAGTTGCCCAACTTCTGGAATCCAGGTTCTGGGAACTGGGTACTACCCCTTGGCCCGGGGATGATGGCGGTCGTGGACATCGCGCAGGCGCTTTCCGGCGACGTGGGTATAGACCTCGGTGGTCGAGATGCTGGTGTGACCGAGCAGTTCCTGGATCACCCGCAGGTCCGCGCCGTTTTCCATCAGGTGGGTCGCGAAGCTGTGTCGGAGCATGTGCGGCGTGATGTTCCGACGGATCCCCGCCCTCGCGACGGACTGCTTGATCCGCAGCCAGAGGGTCACGTGGGCGAAGCCCGTCCCGCGCTGGGTCAGGAAGACGAAGGACGGGGTCTTGGGCGTCACCAAGGCGGGTCGGGCGGCTTCCAGATATCGTCGCAGCGCCGCCTGCGCCACCTTGCCCACCGGCACCACCCGTTCCTTGCCGCCCTTGCCCACCACCGTCAGGAAGCCGGAGTCCAGATGCAGTTGCTCCAGCCGTACCCCGCGCAACTCGGATAGACGCAACCCGCTGGCATAGGCCACCTCCAGGACCGCGTGATCGCACAGGGCCGCCGGCGTCGCCTCGGTCGGAGGCGTGAGGAGTCGCTCAATCTCCTCCCGCGACATCGCCTTGGGCAACTGCTTCCACCGGCGCGGCAGGCTGAGGTTCTCGGTTGGATCCTGCTTCACGAACCCTTCCTCGGCGCAAAACCGGAAGAACGCCCGCAACGCCGCCACCTGCAGATACAGGCTGGAGGAACTCAGCTTCCTCGGTGCCGCCCCGGGCTTCGCCTTGCCACGTCCCGGACCGGTCACCGGACGATTCCGTTCCGCCTCCAGAAACTGCATCAGATGCGAGAAGGTGACGTCCCGGGGTTGGACAATGGACTGCCGTGCGGCCCAGTCCGAGAAGCGGCCGAGCAAGGCGGCGTAGGTCCGCTGGGTGTGGGCCGCCTGGCCGCGCTCGTGGCGAACGTGCACCAGGAATTCCTCCACCAGAGTCGTCATGACCGGGCGAGCCTGACGGGGGACGGGGAGAGTTCCCAGTCCCCAGATGCCAGTTCGCAGTTCTGGAATCTGGCAACTGGGAACTGGAATCTCTTGAGGAACCAAAACGGCCCCACCGGCCGAAGCCAGCGGAGCCGCTGTTGGTTCTCATTTGTTACCCCCCGTAAAGAGGAGCAACGGAAAGAGCGTGTGCCAAACCGGTGGCCCCGTCCAGAGGGGCTTTTCACCAAGCAATGGCGATCACGGGCATCGTCGAGTCAGGAGTCAGCCCTCACTTTTGACACAGCGTTTGCCGCCCGCCGGCTTCGACTGGGGCCTCGGCGCGGTCCCACCCAGGTTCGACGCCTGCGTCACGGCACCCGCGGCCCCCACTGCCCGATCCACGCCAGCGACCCTCGTCGTCAGGTCCGAGATCCGTCCAGCCAAGCTCCCGCCAGCACCCCCGTTCAAAGGGTCACGCAGGTTTCATCCGACGGTCTGACCCGGTGACGGAGTCCCGTCCCATCCGCGTTCATCCGCACCATCCGCGGTCCAACCTCTCCTTGCCTCTGACAACAACGCGAACGAGGTCCACCGAGCCAGCTCCACGCCCTTCGCGAAGCGTCCATCACCGTTCTGGCGGCGGGACTCTCGTCGGCCGCGGGTGCTGCCGTCATTCCCGACCTCGCAAACGGCATCCGCTCTGATCGCACCTGTCGTCTGCTCGATGCCCCGCGGGCCTAAATACTACATTTTACAGATCTGACCCGATTGGCTCCTTCCGGACGCCGGAGGCGTCCCGGATCGTAGCCGGCGGTCGAACGACCGCCGGTCCGCCGATCCAACCACCCATCGACCCCGGCGGGGTCGCGCCTGCCGAGGTCCTCACCCACAAGCCTCCACACGAAGCGTCTTGGAGCAGTCCGCGTGGTGTCACGCCACCGTTCTGGCGGCGGGACTCTCGTCGGCCGCGGGTGCTGCCGTCATTCCCGACCTCGCAAACGGCATCCGGTATGATCGCACCTGTCGTCTGCTCGATGCCCCGCG
The DNA here is from genome assembly GCA_945873715.1 of Akkermansia muciniphila. Taxonomy (GTDB): domain Bacteria; phylum Verrucomicrobiota; class Verrucomicrobiia; order Limisphaerales; family UBA9464; genus UBA6176. The sequence goes on along the minus strand of CAMCFL010000041.1, from coordinate 9,137 downwards.
GGCCTAGATACTACATTTTACAGATCTGACCCCATTGGCTCCCCTCGCCAAAAGGCCCGAGAAACGCTGACGAAGCTCAACCTGCAACCTGAATCCCAGTGGCATGGGGCGTCCTCCCCCGCCTCTCTCCTCCCTGCTTCCCGGAAAGATCCATGCCTCTTCTCCAACTGAGATCTTCCAACCATCCCAGTCTGGATGTCTTCTCCCCGGGTGATCATTGCGCCGTCACTGCTCGCCTCGGATTTCTCCCGCTTCGGCCATGAGGCGGCCCGGGCCCATCGTTCGGGAGCCGAGTGGCTTCATCTGGACATCATGGATGGGCATTTCGTGCCGAACATCTCCTTTGGTCCGCAGGTGGTGAAGGCGGTCCGGCCGCACTTCAGCCGGGTCCTCGACGTCCACCTGATGTGTTCGAAGCCCGAGATCCTGCTGGAACCGTTCGCCAAGGCGGGTGCGGACCACATCACGGTCCACGTCGAACTGGGCTCCCAGGTCACACCATTGCTGTGGAAGATCCGGTCGCTGGGAAAAAAGGTGGGCATTGCCATCAATCCGCCCACGCGGATTTCCGAGGTCAAACCCTACCTGTCCAAGGTGGATCTGGTGCTGGTCATGACCGTCAACCCGGGCTTCGGCGGACAACCCTTCATCGAAGAGTGCGTCCCGAAGATCCAGCAGGTCGCCGCCTGGCGAAAGCAACTGGGGCTGAAGTTCCGGATCGAAGTCGACGGCGGCATCAACGACGCCACCGCCGCGGAATGCGCCCGGGCGGGTGCGGACACCTTCGTGGCGGGCACGGCCCTCTTCAGCCATCGCAACCTGGGCCTCGCCGTGAAACGCATGCGCCACGTCGCCGCGATCGCTTCTAAGGAATCGGGTGCCCGAACGTAGACAGGACATGAAGAGTCTCGCGCCCGGTTCCACCTCCCACCCCGCCCTGACCATGTTGCCCGCGACAAAGCCACTCCTGCTGACCCTGGCGGCCACCCTGGGCCTGACGGGAGCAGCGCTGGCGGGTGAACCCACGAATTCCGCCGCCCGAGCGGTCAATCGATTCGCCGTGGAACTTCATCGGCAGGTCGCCAGCAGTGCGCCCGGACAGAACCTGCTGCTCTCGCCCTACTCGATCCAGTCGGCGCTGGCCATGACCTATGCCGGGGCCAGTGGGAACACCCGGGCCGAGATGGCGCGGGTGCTTCACTTCGCGGGAGAAGAAGACCCACTCCACCGGGGATTCCAGACGATCAACCACTCGTTGCGCAGCGCTGCAGCGGCGTCGGAGGGTGCCTTTTCCTTCAACGTGGCCAATCGCCTGTTTGGCCAGCAGGGATTCACCTTCCGGACGCCCTTCCTCAACACCGTCTCCAACTTCTACGGAGCGCCACTCGAAGCCCTCGATTTCGCCCAGTCCGTCGCCTCGGCCCGGCACATCAACCAATGGGTGGAACACCAGACGCAGGACCGGATCCGCGACCTGATCGATCCCAGCCTACTCAACCTCGACACCCGTCTGGTGCTGGTCAACGCGCTTCACCTGAAGGCGGCCTGGGCGAAGCCATTCACTACGGGCCTCACCAAGACCCGACCATTCCATCTCGGCAACGATCTCACGGCGGACGTTCGCACCCTGCACTCCGTGGAGACGCACGGGTTCAAGGAGTTTGATGGATTCCGCGCCGTCTCCCTCGCCTACCGGTCCGGCGATCTTCAACTGGTCCTGTTCGTGCCGGACACCACCAATGGCCTGGCCGCTCTGGAAGGAAAGCTCAGCGCCGAAACCCTCGACGCCTGCCGTTCCCTGCCCCGAAAGGAACTCGATCTCTATCTGCCCCTCCTGAAGATGGCGCCCCCGACGCTCTCGCTGTCCCGTCCGCTTCAGGCCATGGGATTGAAGTCCGCCTTCGATCTTCCTCAGGGCTCTGCCCATTTTGACCGCATGGCCGACACGGCACGGGAGCGCCTGAAGATCTCCGAGGTGGTCCACCGGACCTTCCTTGAGCTGGATGAAAAGGGAACCGAAGCCGCCGCAGCGACCGCTGTCATCATGATGCGCGCCAGTGCGGTCCCGCTGAAGAAGCCCACCCCGGTGGTGGTCCGTGTCGATCGCCCGTTTGCCTTCGCCATCCAACATCGCGAGTCCGGTGCCTGCCTGTTTCTTGGCCGGGTCACCGATCCCCGCCCATGAATCAGGAAGGACTCCCCTTCGACACTCCCGGTCCGGACGGATTGAAGGCCTGGTACGACCAGCGGGATGCCGACCGCCGCCAACTCTCCCGCGACGTCGGCATGCCGATTGGTCACCCGGTCGAACTCGAGTTGTCGGACGGCACCCTGCTGACCGGCAAACTGGAACTGGCGGAAAGCCTGCTCTGGATCGAACAGGGGCGACGGCTCGACCTGGAACTGCGCATCGGCCGCTGCGTCTTCCGGGTGCGTGACGTGGCCCGCTGCGTCCGGAAGGACTGAGGATGAGCGAACCGAATCCTCCCACCTGCGACCGCTGCGGATCCGACGATGCGCACGCGGTGGACACCGGACATCTCTGCCCCGAATGCTTTCAACTCGCTGGAGCCTGCTGCGCCGGCGGGGAGGAGCCTCCCGATGAGGGGTGCGTCTTGACACTTCCCCTGCCTGAGCCCGCAAGCATCCACGGCGGCTTCGGAGGGACGAGTTCTACGAGTCCGACCTTGCCCGCCTGCGGAGTTTCGGACTCGCAGAGTTCGTCCCTCCAAGAACGCCTGTAGGCCGCCTGCCCTCAGGCGGCGATGAGGCAACGCCCGCTGAGGGGCGAAATGGCCTCCTTATCTGCGTCATCTGCGCCATCTGCGGAGAGAACTCCGGTTTCGAAGTGGATCAGTTCTTGCGACCGGCGAGGAAGGCGCGTTGTCCGTAAACCCCAATGTGGGTCTGTTGCACCCCCTGGGATTTGAACCCGGTGGTGGCCCCGCACTGTTCCAGACGGAAGTCGCCTTCGCCCCACGGATCCAGGAGCACCAGACCGTCGCCCCGATCGGTCTTCGTCCAGGTGCCGGCCGTCTTCTTGCCGGCGTCAGTGTGGGTGAAGGGTTCCACGAACCCTCGCAGTGGACCTTGTTCTGGACGCCCGCCGCAGGGTTGGCCGGATCCACGGATCTCTCGATGATATGGGCCTTGGACCACTTGTTCACCCACCGCGCCTCAATGACGACCGGCTTGCCCGGGGTGGGAGTTTTCGGCGGGGCCTGAGCCGAGACCCCGATGAACGACAGGGCGGCCAGGATGGACAACCGGGGGAAGAGCGAAGCTTTTACGACACTCGATGGTGTCCTCTCCCGCACGGTCAAGCACGCGTGCAAAACAGAAAATGGCGGTGGATATGAGCAACCGTGTGTCACTCGGGATGCTCAGGACTACCTCTTCACTCCGGCATCTTCAACCCGATCTTGCTGGCGACCTGCATCACGTCCTTGTCCCCGCGGCCGGACAGGTTCACCACGATGATCTCATCCGGACGCATCAGGGGAGCCTGATGAATGGCCTCGGCCACCGCGTGTGCGGATTCGAGGGCCGGGATGATCCCCTCCGTCCGGGCCAGGCGCATGAAGGCTTCGAGCGCCTTTTCATCGGTGGCATAGCGGTATTCCACCCGACCCTGATCATGCAACCAGGCGTGCTCGGGACCGACGGCGGCGTAATCCAGACCGGCGGAGACCGAGTGGGTGGATTGGATCTGCCCGTGCTCGTCCTGAAGGATGTAGGAACGCGTCCCCTGCAAGACGCCAAGGGATCCGCCGTGAAACCGCGCCGCGTGCTGCTCCGGAAGGATGCCGTGCCCGCCGGCTTCCACTCCGACCATCCGGACGCCGGGATCGTTGAGGAAGGGATAGAAAAGTCCGATGGCATTGGATCCGCCCCCGACGCAGGCCATCAGCAGGTCAGGAAGGCGGCCTTCCTTCTCCAGGATCTGGCGTCGGGCCTCGTCCCCGATGACCCGGTGGAAATTGCGGACCATCACCGGGTAGGGATGCGCACCGTAGGCGGTCCCGAGGATGTAATGGGTGGAGCGAACGTGGGTGACCCAATCGCGCATGGCCTCGTTGACGGCCTCCTTGAGGGTCTTCTGACCGGCGTGGACGGGCACCACCTCCGCACCCAGCATCTTCATGCGGTAGACATTGAGCGACTGCCGCTCGCAATCCACCGCACCCATGTAGATGACGCACTTGAAACCGAACATGGCCGCCACCGTGGCGGTGGCGACGCCATGCTGGCCGGCTCCGGTCTCGGCAATGATCCGGGTCTTGCCCATCCGCCGGGCGAGCAGCACCTGACCGAGGGCGTTGTTGATCTTGTGGGCCCCCGTGTGCAGGAGGTCTTCGCGCTTCAGGTAGATCTTCGCCCCGCCCAACTCCCGGGTCATCCGTTCCGCCAGATACAGGGGTGTCGGCCGCCCCACGAACTCCTTCAGGTAGTAATCGAGTTCCTCCTGGAAGGCCGGATCGTGCTGGGCACGGAAGTACTCCTCCTCCAACTGCTGGAGCGGATACACCAGCGTCTCGGGCACATATCGGCCACCAAAGTTGCCAAAATGCCCCTCGGCATCCGGCATGGCGGACGAAGCAAACTCAACGGTCTCGGCGGCACTCATGGGGCGGATCAGGCGGACGCTGCGGATCGGTCAGTATTTCGGCACGGAAGCATCGACCTGGTCACTCCAGGCCCCGATGCCACCCTTCACCGACTTCACGTACTTGAACCCCTGCTCGCGGAGGAAGCGCAGGGCCTTCATCGATCGAATCCCGCCCTTGCAGTGCAGGTAATACTGCACGTTGGGATCCAGCTCGGTGAATCGCTGCGGCAACTGGCTCAACGGCAACTGCGGCACTCCGTGGACATGGGCGATGGCGAACTCATCCGGTTCGCGGACATCCACCACCCGGATTCCCAGCGAGGGATTTTCCAGTGCCTTCTTCATCTCCTGAACGGTGACTTCATCCGGATTCTCCAGCGGGTTCTTCGACTCCGGCACGATTCCACAGAACTGCTCGTAATCAATCAGGCTGGTGACGGTCGGGTTCGGACCGCAGATCGGGCACTTCGGATCCTTCCGGAGCTTCAGCTCGCGGAACTTCATGTCGAGGGCGTTGAACAACAGCAGACGCCCGATCAACGTCGACCCCTTGCCCAGCGCCAGCTTGAGGATCTCGGTCGCCTGGATGCAGCCGATGATTCCCGGCAGCACCCCCAACACGCCGCCCTCGGCGCAGCTCGGGACCATGCCCGGCGGCGGCGGCTCTGGATAGAGACACCGGTAGCAGGGCCCGCCCAGATGCGGGGCGAACACGCTTGCCTGACCCTCGAAGCGGAAGATCGAGCCGTACACGTTGGGCTTCTTCAGCAGCACACAAGCGTCATTGGTCAGGTAACGCGTCGGAAAATTGTCCGTCCCATCCACCACGATGTCGTACGGCCCGACGAGGTCGAGGGCGTTGTCGGAGGAGATCCGGGTCTTGTGCAGGACCACTTCCACGTTCGGATTCAATCCGCCGATGGTCTCCTGCGCCGACTCCGCCTTCGAACGACCGATGTCGGCATCGGTGTGGAGGATCTGCCGTTGGAGGTTCGACACGTCGACCGTGTCAAAGTCCACCAAGCCGATCTTGCCGATGCCTGCCGCCGCCAGATACATGGCGATCGGACTGCCCAGACCGCCCGCGCCGATGCAGAGCACCGACGTGTTGCGAATCCTGCGCTGGCCCGCCATTCCCACCTCCGGAAGGATGAGGTGACGTGAATAGCGACGAATTTCCTCGTTAGTAAGGTCGATCATACCGAAACGCCGCCATCGTAGGCTTCGCGTCCCCGTGGGCCAAGTGCCGTTTGGGAGTTTGTCAGGACGGCGCGGGGCGAGGATGGAAGGATTTCAGATGGAAGTTTCAAGCCCAAGCCGGTCCCTCCCGGGACCGCGGGCGTCCTCGCCCGCCGGTATCGGACTCGCAGAGCTCGTCCCTCCGCTGGCCGGAGACAGTCTGAACCGCGCCGCCGGAGGCTTGAATCTTGAAACTGAAAACTAGCCCGCTAGCCAGACCCAACTCCGCTCTGGGCACCGGCCGGGATCCAGCGGACTCTTTCCTCAATGACGCGTCGAACTCCTGCCCTCGACCCGGTCCGCGCCGCCCGATGGATCCGTTCCCGCTCTCCCGTCGTCCCCACCGTCGGGATCGTTCTCGGCTCCGGCTTTGGCCCGGTCGCAGAAGCGATCCCCAATGCGACCCTCCTTTCCTATGCTGACATTCCCGGGTTTGCCGTGGGCAGCGTCGTCGGACATGCGGGCCGGCTGATCCTCGGCGAATGGCAGGGCACGCCGGTCGCCGTGCTGGCCGGTCGCGCCCATTTCTACGAGGGCTTCGACTGGCCTCAGGTGACTTTCCCCATCCGGGTGCTGGCGGAGTTGGGTGTGAAGGATCTGCTGCTGACCAACGCCGCGGGTGGAATCCGAAAAGGGTTTCAGCCCGGGGATTTCATGGCGTTGTCCGACCACATCAATTTCATGGGATCCAATCCGCTGCGGGGTCCGGTGGCCAAGGGCCGTGAACGGTTCGTGGACATGACCGGCGTGTACGATTCCGGCCTGCGGGCGCGAATGCTTCAGGCGGGAAAGCGCCTCGGCATCAAAATTCCCGAAGGGGTCTACCTGGCGGTGTCGGGTCCCTCGTTTGAAACACCGGCGGAGATCCGCGCCTTCCGGACCCTGGGAGCGGACGCGGTAGGAATGAGCACGGTCCCCGAGGCGATCGTGGCGCGGCACTGCGGGATGCGGGTGGCGGGGCTGAGTTGCATCACCAACGTGGCGGCCGGCCTGGCCGGACCATCGCAGAAGGTCTCGCATCTGGAAGTGCTCGACGTCGCCCGCGAAGTCGCTCCTAGGGCCACCCGTCTGGTGGGCGAATGGGTCCGGGGCTGAGGCTTCGGACCTGGGACCGCGCCCAGATTCGGCGTCGCCCGACTGGGAACGGGCAGGCTTGCCGGGTGTCGATCGCTGGGCCTAGCCTCAGGGTATGTACCGCCTGAACATCGCACTCCTTGCCGGATGGCTTCTCCTGCCGATCCCTGGGTTGCACGCCGCCCCCGCCGACACCGCCAGGGCGGCACTCGCTCCCATCGCCCCCGGCATGGTCCGGGTGGAGATTGATCTCCAGTTCGACAAGGGCGAGGCCCCGAGCGGGGTGATGGATATCGATCCCGGTGCCCGCCACAATTCCGTGCATTCCCTGGCGGAGCTCGTCGCTGAGGAACGTCCGCTGGAGACCACCGGATTCCTCTTCGCGCCGGGCCGGGTGGTGGCGATGGACTGGACCGTTCACCCGCGCTTCATCAAGGCCATCCACGTGCGGACGGCGACCGGAGAGACCACGGCCAGGGTCGAAGGTTATGCGCGGGATCAGTGGGCGGTCTTCCTCAGGTTGGACGGTGCGCTGGAAGGTTCGAAGCCGCTCGAGTTCGGCAAGGGCGCGGCCGCCTTCATCGGCAGTCATTACCGATATGAAGGCGGAATGATCCGCGAACTCCTCCCCTTCCCCGGCCGGGTGATGGAGACCGAGGGACAACGCCTCTGGCGCGTTGTCGAGAATCAGGGCGTCGCGGTCTCCACCAACGGCGTCGCACTGGGGATCCTCCTGACCCGCCGGCTCCCGCTGGACGATTCGTGGCAGGGTTCGCCCGACGCGTGGAAGCAATTGTCCCGGGCCGATTACGACCGGCAACTCCAGCAGGTGGGTGAACTGGCCGAGAACACCCTGGTCCGGGCGCGTCTGAGCTTCCGCAGTCCGAAGCCCAGTCCGGGCATGGCCCGACGCCGGTTCCAGATGGGCGACGACGAGGACGGCGAAGACGCCAGCACGGAGCGCGATGTTCTCGGCGTGGTGCTGGCACCCAACCGCGTCGCGATCCTGGCGGCCCTGCGCCCGGCGACCACGGCCCGACTCCAGCGCATCCAGATCCATGCGGCCAAGGGCCAGCCGATCACGGCGAAGTTCATCGCGTCGCTGAAGGATCACGGCGTGCTGGTGGTGGAACCGGAGCAACCCCTGCCCCAGACGCTGAAGGTCACGACCCGGTCGATGTCCGAGTCGGTGGAGAAGCTGAGCTATCGGATCGACCTGGCGCTTCAGGGGGAGAATCGCGTCCAGTACCTCCACCATGCGCGGGTTGGCGCGGTCCATGTGGGCACGCGGCTGGAGGGGTTCCCGGAGTTGGCCGACATGAACGACACCGAGAACGCCTTCCTTCTCACGCCGGAGATGGAACTGATCGCGCTTCCGCTTCAACCCCGGGCCAAGACGGGACGGCCCCGTTCGCGGATGGGTGACTCCACCGAGTTGACCCCGGCCCGACTCCTCGCCAGCGCGGTGCAGAGCCTTCCGGCTTCCGCCGACCCCGCCAACATTCCCGTGTCGGAAGCCGACGAAAACCGGCTCGCCTGGCTCGGGACGGAATTGCAGCCGATGACGCGGGAGCTGGCCCGGGCCAATCAGGTATCCGAGCACACCCAGGACGGCGGGTCCGGGGCGATGGTGACCTATGTGCACCCGGGATCGCCTGCCGCCCAGGCGGGGATCACGGCGGGCGCGGTGCTGCTCCGACTGCGGGTCCCGGGGGAACCGCTGCCCGTGGAAGTGGAACTCGAAGACGATCCCATGCGGGGTCAGCCCTTCCCCTGGGAACGGATGGATGAGATCCGGGAACAGATCTTCGATCGCCTGCCGACGCCCTGGGCCCCCGTCGAGAACTCCTTCACCCGCGCCCTGACCGATCTGGGATTCGGCCGGAAATTCACGCTGGAATACGTGAACGACGGCAAGGTTCGTCAGATCGACCTGGAAGTCACCGCCAGCCCCGTCCACTACGAGTCCGCGCCCCGGTTCAAGTCGGAGTCGGTGGGGATCACCGTCCGCGACCTGACCTATGACGTGCGCCGTTACACCCAGCGCAAGGCCGACGAACCGGGCGTGGTGGTGTCGCGGATCGAACCGGGCAGCAAGGCTTCGGTGGCCGGGATCAAACCCTTCGAGATCATCACCCACATCAACGATCAACCGGTCGCCAACGTGAAGGAATTCGAGCAACGGATCGGCGTCCCCGGCGAATTGAAGCTCTCG
>CAMCFL010000040.1 GCA_945873715.1 Akkermansia muciniphila | reverse complement strand
CGAGGTCGGCTCCGCGGACGAAGCCAAGCGGATCCTGCCCCTCGTCGAACAACTCTACCGCAGCCAGACCGCCGCCGGGTCGTCGTCGTCCGCCGCCCATGCCCGCATCCTCGCCGATCCGGATTCCGGTCGGCTGATCGTCACGGCTTCCGACGAACACCTCACCCGCATCGAAGGATTGGTCCGGCAACTGCGCGCGGAGAAGGCAGATCCCCAGCCGCGCAAGCTGAAGGTCTTCACGCTGGCCCATTCCCGGGCGGACGTCGCCCTGCCCGCGATCCAGAACCTGCTCACCGAACGCCTCACCGACCGGCGCTTCAATTCACTGCCCAAGCCTTCGCTCGTCCCCGACGCGCCCAACAACCGGCTGTTGGTCACCGCCACCGACGATCAACTGCGCGAGATCGAACAGATCATCGCCGTCGTGGACACCGCACCGGAACAGGCCCGACGCGATCTCACCATCATCCCCCTCTCGACCAAGCCCGCGGCGGAGGTCATCCCGCTAGTCACCCAGTTGCTCGGCCAACTCCGCACCCCGAACGGCGAGGCCCCCACCCTGATCTCGGATCCCACCGGCAAGCAGATCCTCGTCCTCGCGGGAACCAACGACCTCGACCGGATCCGTACCCTGGTCCGCCAGTTCGACACCTCGCCCGCGACCTCCGCGCCCCGGGCCTTCAAGGCCATCGAACTCGGTTCACGCACCGCCACCGACCTCGGCCCGCTGGTCCAGCAGCTCTATGCCGAACAGATCAAGGGCCAACCCGAGCCCGCCGGCGGCCCCGCCACCGTCCTCGTCGAAGCAAAACAGAACCGCCTGATGGTCTCCGGTTCCGACAAGGAGATTGCCCGCGTCGAGGCCATCATCCGCCAACTGGATCCGGCCGAGAGCAAGGCCGCCAAGGAGGAGACCCGCGTGTTCCGGCTGCGCACCGCCTCCGCCACCGAGCTCGCTGGGCTGATCGAGAAGTCGGTCAACGCCCAGGGCCAGATGGTGCGGGTCATCCTCGACGCGCGTTCCAACTCCCTCGTCGTTTCCGGCGACAAGGCCTCCGTCGAGCAGGCCGGACAGATCATCCAGCAGCTCGACACCCGCAACGACGCCGGCCCCCGGGAATTCCGCATCCTTGACCTCAAGTCGTCCGACGCCACCTCGATCACCCCGACGCTCAACACGCTCTTCACCGAACTGCTGCGCGACCAGCACGGACCCGAGTTCGTCTCGACCACCAAGATCACCGCGGATCCGTCCGGCAACCGCATCCTGGTCACCGGTCCCCGGGAAGAGATCGAGCAGGTCTCCTCCCTCCTCACCAAGCTCGACAACGCCCCCCAGCAGGCTCCCGGCGCGCGCGTGTTCAAGCTCGCCCAGTCCGATGCCGTGATGATGGCACCGATCGTCGCCAGCGCGATGATGCGCTACGACGCCCGCGGCAATGCCATCCGCCGGGTCACCGTCACGGCCGACGAAAAATCCAATTCCCTGGTCGTCTCCGGCACCCGCTCCGACCTGCAGGACGCCGAGTCCGTCATCGAGAAGCTCGACAACGATTCCGGCGGCACCAGCTCCACCGCCGGATCGCGCGAACGCATCCTCAAGATCTTCGAGGTAAAGTCCGATGCTGACACGCTCGCCGCCCTGGCGACGAAGATCTTCGCCTCGCAGAACCCGCGCGCCACGACCAGCCCGGTCTCCATCACGCCGGAGCCCGCGTCGAAGCGGCTCATCGTCATGGCTCCGGCCAACCTCATGGCCCAGGTCGAACAGGTGATCACCTCGCTCGACACCAAGCCCGAGCAGGCCAACCGCGAACTCCATCCGATTGAACTCAAGAACGTCACCGCCTCCGAGATCCTCCCGCGGATCCAGGCCATCTACACCGAGCAATCCGCCGGCAAGACCCTGAAGCCCGCCACCCTCTACCCCGATCCGTCCGGCGCGCGCCTCCTCGTCCAGGGCACCACGGAGCAGGCCGCCGCCATCAAGCAGATCGCCGACACCCTCGCCGCCCCCGCGCGGCCCGCCCGTGAAACCCGGGTGTTCGATCTCGGCCGGCTGACCGAAGCCAGCCGCGTCCTGCCCCTCGCCCAGCAACTCTACCGCGACCAGCTCAGCGGAAGCCCCGAGCTCGGCCCGCCCGATGCCCAGTTCATCACCGATTCCCGCACCGGCCGCATCATCGTCTCGGCACGTGCCGACCAGATGGCCCAGATCGCCGCCACCATCGAACGCCTCCAGGGCAACGTCGGCACCGCCTCGCCCAACCGCGAGACCCGCACCGTCGACGTCGGCACCACCTCCGACGCGCAGCGCATCGCCCCCCTCGTCCAGCAACTCTACCAGGATCAGTGGAAGGACCGTTCGGAATCGGATCCCGCCGACGCCCAGATCGTCGCCGATCCCCGCACCGGCCGGGTGATCATCACCGGCAAGCCCGATCACCTGAAGCAGATCGAGGTGATCCTCCAGCAACTCGGCACCGGCAAGGCCTCCTCCTCCAGCCGCGAGACCCGCATCCTCGACCTGACCACCGCCAATGCCGTCGAACTCGCCACCACCGTCCGCACCCTTTACACCGAGCAGGCCAAGTCCCGCCTCGGCAACACCCCGCCGGACACGCTCATCACCCCCGACGGCGGTGCAAACCGCCTGATCCTCGTCGGTGAGACCAACGAGCTTGCCGCCATCGAGGACATCGTCCGCAAGCTCGACAAGGTCTCCAACCAGTCGGCTTCCACCCGCGTCTTCAAGATCAAGTCCGCCGAACCCGAGAAGATCGCCGAGATCCTTTCCACCGCACTCGTCCGCTACGACGCCTACGGCCGCGCCCAGAAGCGCACCACCGTCTCCGTCGATGCCAAGACCCGCACGTTGATCGTCACCGGCGATCCCAAGGAACTCCAGGGCGTCTCCGGCATCATCGATCAACTCGATCAATCCCTCGGTGCCCAGGCCGACCGCCGGATGAAGGTCGTCACCCTCACCCAGGGCCGCGCAACCACCCTCACCCCGAAGGTCCGCCTACTCCTCATCGACCGCGTCAAATCGCAGCCGGAACTCGGCACCGCCGAGGTGCTCATCATCGAGGACACCGACTCCAACCAACTGATCCTCGCCGGCTCCGAACAACAGCTCGCCGTCGTCGAACAGATCATCTCGGAGCTTCAGTCCGCCCAGACCGCCCGCTCCGCCCGCGAGACCCGCATGATCGAGCTGGCTTCCGCCGAGGAATTGTCCCGCCTCCAACCCCTCGTCCAGCAGCTCTACCAGGATCAATCGAGGAACAATCCTTCCGATCCTCCCGACGCCGTCTTCGTCGCCGACCCACGCAATGCCCGCCTCATCGTCACCGCCCGCACCAATCACCTGGCCGAGATCGAGGGGATTCTCGCACAACTGCGCGGCAACAATTCCGCTCCGCAGCCCCGCGACACGCGCATCATTGATCTCACCACCGCCAACGCCGCCGAGCTCGCGACCACCGTCCGCACGCTCTACACCGAGCAGGCCCGCAACCGCCCCGGTGCGCCCGCCGCGGATTCGCTGATCCTCGCCGACACCGGTGCCAACCGCCTGATCGTCACCGCCGCCACCAATGAGCTCGGCATCATCGAGGACATCGTCCGCAAGCTCGACAAGGTCTCCAACCAATCCGCCACCACCCGCGTCTTCAAGATCAAGTCCGCCGAGCCAGACAAGGTCGCCGAGATCCTCACGTCCGGCCTCGTCCGCTATGACGCCTACGGCCGGCCCCAGAAACGCGTCACCGTCTCGGTCGATGCCAAGACCCGCACCCTGATTGTCACCGGTGATCCCAGGGAACTGCAGGGCGTCTCCAGCATCATCGATCAGCTCGACACCTCCCTCGGCACCCAGGAAGAACGGCGGATGAAGGTCGTCACCCTCACCCAGGGCCGCGCTTCCACCCTCTCGCCCAAGGTCCGCCAGTTGTTCAACGACCGGGTGAAGTCCCAACCCGAACTCGGCACCGCCGAGATCCTCATCATCGAGGATGCCGACTCCAACCAACTGATCCTCGCCGGCTCGGAGAAGCAGCTGACCCTGGTCGAGCAGATCGTCTCCGATCTCCAGGCCGCCCAGACCGCCACCGCGGCCCGCGAGACGCGCTTCATCGAGCTCGGTTCCGCCGAGGAACTCACCCGGCTCCAGCCCCTCGTCCAACAGCTCTACCAGGTCCGGTCCACCAACAACCCCACCGACCGACCCGATGCCGTGTTCGTCGCTGACACCCGCAATGCGCGGCTCATCGTCACGGCCCGCACCAATCACCTGGCCGAGATCGAACGGATCATCACCCAGCTTCGCGGTGAAGGCGGTTCCCTCCAGGCCCGCGAGACCCGCGTGATCGACCTGAGCACCGCCAATGCCGCCGAGCTCGCCCAGACCGTCCGCACGCTCTACATCGAACAGGCCAAGACCCGCCCCGGCGCGCCCGCCGCCGACACGCTCATCCTTCCCGACAACGGAGCCAACCGCATCATCGTCACCGCCTCCACCAACGAGCTCGCGCTGGTCGAGGACATCATCCGCAAGCTCGACAAGGTCTCCGCCCAGTCCGCCTCCACCCGCATCGTCAAACTCAAGTCGGCCGATCCGGAGAAGGTCGCCGAGATCCTCTCCACCGCACTCGTCCGCTACGATGCCTTCGGTCGTCCCCAGAAGCGCGTTTCGGTCACGGTCGATGCCAAGACCCGCACGCTGATCACCACCGGTGACCCCAAGGAACTGCAGGCCGCCACCGCCATCATCGAGCAACTCGACCAGTCCCTCGGCAATCAGGGCGAACGTTCCATGCGCGTCGTTCCCCTCCGCCAACGCCGCGCCACCGAGATCACCGCCAAGGTCCGTCAGATCTTCCAGGATCAGTCCCGCTCGAATCCTGAGCTGGGTACCACCGAAGCCCTCATCCTCGACGACACCGCCTCCAACCAACTTGTACTGGCCGGATCCGAGCCGCAGCTCATCGCGCTCACCAACATCATCGAAGCGCTGGAAAAGGGAGCCGACAACGCTACCCGCACCACCCGCCTCCTCAACCTCGAGCACGCGTCCGCTGCCGCTGTCTCTTCCCTCCTCACCCAACTCTACGTCCGCACGCCCCGCACCGATCCCAACGAACGCGTGTCCGTCAACGTCGGGTCCAATGATCGTTCCCTGGTCGTCGATGCCCCCAACGTCGCCTTCGAGAAGATCGAGGCCCTGGTCAAATCCCTCGACCAACCCGAGGCCGGTTCCAACGCCATCGTCCAGTCGGTCCGCCTGACCAAGGGCCGCGCCGATGAGATCGCCGCCGCCGTCAACCGCACCATGACCAACCGGCCTGGGTTCAACCCGGCCAACCGCGTCACCATCACCCCCGTCCTCGGGGCCAATTCCATCCTTCTCAACGGACCGACCAACGCCGTGCAGGACGTCCTCCGCATCGTCCGCGAACTCGATGCCGAGGGTTCCTCCGGCGAGATCGAGGTCCGCGTCTACAAGCTCGAGAACGGCTCCGCCAAGGAAGTCTCCGTCATCCTCCAGCAACTCCTCCAGACCGTCTCCCGGCGGCGACGGGAGTTCCGCACCGGCGGCGGGGAGGGCGGAGGTGGTGGTGGCGAAGGCCTCTTCGGCCTCGCCAACGTCACCATCGATGATCGCTCGAATTCCCTGATCGTCACCGGCACCCAGGAACACTTCACCGTCGTCGACAAGATCCTCCCCACCCTCGACAAGGCCCCCGAACGCGCCGATCGCGACGTCCAGTTCGTCTGGCTCCGCAAGGCCCGTGCCTTCGATGTGTCGTCCAAACTCGAAGCGCTCTTCGAGGATCGCCCCCGCCGGGAACGTCCGGTCATCGAACCCGATCTCAACAACAACTCGATCACCGTCATCGGTCGGAAAACGGACCTGGTCCAGATCCAGGATCTGGTCGGACGCCTTGATGACCAAGGCAAGGATTCCTCCTACCAGATCCGCCTCCGGACCCTCGATCGAGTGGCCGCGGAACAGATGGCCCGACTCCTGGAGAGCATCTATCCGCAGACCGCCCGCACTCCCCTTTCCATCGTCGAGAAGATCAATCCGCCCGAGGTCGGCTCCACCAACAACCCAGCCTCCGTCACCATCGCCATTGATCGCGAGGCCAACGCCCTCGTCCTCGCCGGTCCCGTCGCCGATCTCGATCAGGTCGAACGTCTGATCTCCGACCTGTCCTTCAACTTCTACGGGAACGAGGCCGAGTTCCGCCTCTTCCCGCTCAAGGACGCCGATCCCGTGCTGGTCGCGCGCACCCTCTCGGAAGTGCTCCGTCAGGAACCGGTCCAGCTCCAGCAACCAGGTCAGCCGCCGCAACTGGTCAATCAACAGCCCAAGATCACCGTCGTGGCTGAGCCCCGCACCCGCTCGGTCGTTGTCCGCGCGCGTGCCACCGACTTCGCGCTTCTCGAATCGCTCATCAAGCAACTCGACGCCGCCGGGGAATCTGCCCAGGTGTCGTTCAAGGTCTTCCCCTTGGAACACGCCGAGCCGGCGAAGGCTCTGCCGCTCGTCCAGGGATTGGTTTCCCAGCTCAACACCACCCGCCCCGGCGACCCCGTCACCGTCACGATCTCTCCGCGCGATCGCGGCCTGATGATCGTCGCCCGCGAAGGCGTCATTGCCCAGGTCGGCAAGATGATCGAATCCATCGATCAACCGTCGAAGAACATCGAGGCCGATGTCCGGGTCTTCACCCCAAAGCGCGCCTCGGCCGCCCAACTCGCCATCGCCCTCCAGAATCTCCTCAAGCCTGGTCCCCAGGGTGAGTCCACTCCCGAAGCCCGCGAACTCCAGGAACAGATCCGGCGCCTCAACGTCCGCACTGCCGACGACAAACCCGTTTCCCTCGACCTCACCCAACCCATCCGCATCAGCCCCGATCCCGCCGGGGCCGGTGGCAATCGTCTGATGGTCACGTCCACCCCGGACAACCTCACCGCCCTCGCCGCCATCATTGACCTGCTCGACACCCCCGCCATCGTCGAGGGCGTCCGCGTCCGGTTCGTCCGTCTCGTCCATGCCGATGCGGCCACCGTCTTGCAGACGTTGAACACCATCTTCACCCAGGGAAGGCAGCTCGCCACCGGACCCGGCGGCCCCGGGGCCGTACCCGAATCCGAACAGGGCAAGGCCCTCGTCCACCCGCTCAATGTCGCGACCGACGCCCGCTCCAACACCCTGATCCTTGCCGGCCAACCCGAGACGATCGACCTGGCCATGAAGGTCATCACCGACCTCGACCAACCGCTGGAACGCTTCGTCACCGACGTCCGTCTCTTCCGGCTCAAGCACGCGTCGGCCCTCCGCCTCGTGCCGTTGCTGCAGTCCGTCTTCACCGAGGGGCCCAACGTCCCCGGCACCGAAGGGCTCGCCACCCAGATCACCCGTCTCCGCACCCTGCGCGAGCGCGGTGATCCTTCGAAGGCCACCCAGACCGCCAAGACCCGGGCCGCCCTCACCCTCCAGGCCGATGACGTCTCCAACATCCTCATCGTCGCCGCCCGCACCGAGATGCTGCCGCTCGTCGAGGAGGTCATCACCCAGCTCGACATCCCGTCCGCTTCCGGACTGGAGACGGTGCGCGTCTATCCGCTCCAGTTCGCCGACCCGGGTGCGATCCAGAAGATCCTGACCGACCTGTTCAGCGGCAACCGCGCCGCCAACCTGCGCAACGAGGACAAGCCCATCATCAGCGTCGATGCCCGCACCGGCTCCCTGATTGTCGCCGGGAGCTCGAAGTCATTCGCGATCCTGGAAGGCCTCCTCCAGCAACTCGACCAGAAGCTCGCCTTCGACCTCCGCGAGATCCGTCTCGTCCCCCTCGAACATGCCGACGCCGCCGTGGTCTCGGCCACCCTCCAGCGGTTGATGGACGCCCGGGTCACCCAGCGCGCCGCCCTCAACGCCGGCTCGGCCGACGCCCTCAAGGTGATCATCATTGCCGACACCCGCTCCAACGCCCTGCTGGTCGGCGGCGGAAAGGAAGGGTTTGAGCTGGTTGAATCCCTCGCCAAGCAACTCGACCAGGCCAGCCCCGCGCTCTCCGGTCGCATCCGGATCATTCCGGTGGTCCACGCCGATGCCCGGGTGATTGCCACCACCCTCGCCGGGCTGTTCGACCAACGCTACTCGGCGTCGCGCTCCGCCGATCTCCAGCGACAGAAGCCGATCATCATCGCCGATACCCGCGCCAACGCACTCCTGGTCGCCGCGTCCCAGGACGACAACAAGACCCTCGACGAGTTGCTCGCGCGCCTGGACGCCAAGCTCGAGAACCCCGCGCTCACCCTCACGGTGATCCCGCTCAAGCATAACGACGCCGGCCGCGTCGCCCCGCTTCTCGAAGGAATCTTTGCCGCCCGCGTCCGCGCCCTGACCCTCCCCGGGCAGGCACCCCTCCCCTCCCAACAGATCGAGGTGCAACCCGATCCGCTGAACAACGCCCTCATCGTCTCCGCCTCGAAGGAGAACCTCGAACTGATCCAGGGACTGGTGGAAAAGATCGACGCCGAACCCTCCATTCCAGGTGGGGTCTTCGAGATGTTCACCCTCCAGTTCGCCGATGCCCAGCGCGTCGCCACCATCCTCCGTTCGCTTGTCGATCAGGGCCTCTATCGCCCCGGTCTTCCCACCAATGCCACCGGGCCGCGCGGCCGCGCCAACAACCAGAGCATCCTCTCCATCTCGGTCGATCCCCGCTCCAACACGCTGATCGTCTCCGCCTCGCCCGAGAATCTCAGCATCGTCAAGGGCGTGCTCCAGAAGATCGACACCAAGGACCTCGCCGCCGCTGCCGACGTGAAGCTCTACCAACTGCGTCACGCCCGCGCCTCGTCGCTCGCCGTCACCCTTGAACAGTTCTTCCGTTCCAAGCGCACCGCCGACGCCATCGCCGTGAACGCCAACGAGCGGTCGCTTCCCGTGGCCGTCATCCCCGATGATCGGGTCAACACCCTGCTCGTCACCGGAGGCAAGGAGGCCTTCGATCTCGTCGATCGTCTGCTCCCCCAACTGGACGCCGAGGGCACCTTCTCACGCCTGAACTTCCGCGTGTTCCCCCTCCAGAAGGCGACCGCCACCAAGCTCCAATCCACGCTCCAGACCATCGTCGCCAACCGTCCGCCGAAGGTGAAGGGCGAGCCCATCGACCCCATCACCATCGTCGCCGATTCCTGGGTCAACGCCCTGCTCGTCGGCGCGACCGTCGATGATCTCGACACCGTCGCTTCACTCATCCAGCAGCTGGATTCTGAGCCCACCGAGACCGGCCTTTCCATCCATGTCTTCCCCCTCGCCAAGGCCGACGCCCGACGCGTCGCCGTCACCGTCCAGGGCCTGTTCCGGGACAACACCCCCAACCAGGTGCTGCCGGTCACCGTCAATGCCGATGACCGGATCAACGCCCTCGTCGTCTCCTGCGGTGAGGTCGATGCCCGCCGCATCGGTGAGCTGGTCAAGCAACTCGACACCGATCAGGTCGCCCGCGTCGCCGAGATCCGCGTTTTCCCCCTCGAACACGCCCGCGCCGAAACGCTCTCCACCATCCTGACCGGCGCGCTCAACTCGAAGCCCACGCCGCTCACCGAACAGAATCCCAACGCGCAGTCCCTGCTCCAGTTCATCACCCGGACCGAGGACGGCCAGGAACTCGTGACCGCCGCGCTGAAGGAAGCCGTGTTGATCACTCCGGATGTCCGCATGAACTCGCTGATCGTCTCCGGTCCCGTCGAGTACATGGGTCTGCTCGAACAGATCATCCACCGCCTCGACGCCTCCTCTCCGCAGCAGGCCAAGATCAAGGTGTTCACCCTCCAGAATGCCGACGCGCGTCAGATGGCCGATCTGCTCACCCAACTCTTCCGTATGTCGGCCGCTCCGGGCTCCAACCAGCGCTCGATCCAGTACACGCTCGTCCGGTCGCGCTCCGATGATCCCAACGCCACCTCGACCGATGACGAGCCGGTCGCCTCCGTCACCCTCGGCACCGCCGAGCAGAACGCCCTGACCGTCACCGTCGATCCCCGCACCAACGCACTGCTCATCGGTGGGACCGATCACTACGTCTCCCTCGTCTCCCAGATCATCGAATCCCTCGACTCGAGCTCCGCGGCCGAGCGGACGTCCGAAGTGATCCGGCTGAAGAACTCGCAGGCCACCGAGGTGGCCACCGCCATCCGCAACTTCCTCGACCAGGAGCGCCAGCGACTGGTGCAGGTCCTCGGTGCCGATGCCATCGGAACCGGTCAGCGCATGATGGAACGCGAGGTGGCCGTCGTCGCGGAACAGACCTCCAACACCCTCCTCGTGTCGGCCAACCGCCGGTACTTCGAGCAGATCCGCGGGATCATCGAGGAACTCGACACCGCCCAGCCCCAGGTCCTCATCCAGGTCCTCCTCGCCGAAGTCACCCTCGATGCGGTCGGTGAACTGGGCATCGAGTGGAACTACGGCGGATCCAAGGGGGACGTGAACTACGGCGTCCGGAATGACTTCGGCGTCGCCAACCAGGTGAAGAGCCTCGGCGGCTTCTCCACCGCCGCTGCCGGCACCGACTTCAACTTCCTCCTGCGCGCCCTCAAGACCGATGGTCGGCTCGAGGTCCTGTCCCGCCCCCAGATCGTCACCGCCGACAACAAGGCCGCCACCATCAACATCGGTCAGCGGATCCCGCTCATCACTGACTCCCGCGTCACGGCCCAAGGCGACACCGTCAACTCGTTCCGCTACGAGGACGTCGGCGTCAACCTCACGGTCACGCCCAAGATCTCCCCCGACGGCTTCGTCAAGATGGAGCTCGGGACCACCAACTCCGCGCTCTCCTCCTCCACCGTCGAGATCAACTCCTCCGCCGTCGTTCCCATCATCAATCAACGCCGCGCCAACACCACCGTCTCCGTCCAGTCGGGACAAACCATCATCATCGGCGGCCTGATCTCCACCGTGGACGACAAGCGGGTGAGGAAGCTGCCGTTGCTTGGCGACATCCCCTATGTCGGCGCGCTCTTCCGTTCCACCAAGTCCACCCGCGAACGGAAGGAACTGCTGATCTTCCTCACCCCGCTCGTGCTCGCCAACAAGCAGGAGAAGGTTCCCCTGGAAGATCCCCAGAAGGTTACCCAGGACATCATCCGGGGCTCCCGCTTCCACAAGGAGATCCAGCGCGACGAAATGCAGCGCTCCATCGTGGATCCGATCCTCCCGCCGGAACCGCCGTCCGTCGCCCCCGACAACAAGCGCCGGAAGACTCCGAGGTCCTGAGGGAGTTTCCAGTTCTCCGTTCCCAGTTTCCAGTGGCCCAAAGGGGGCGCCCGGCACTCGTTTTGCCGGGCGCCCCCTTCCTGCTACCCTGCCCGCCAGCCCGGAATGGATCAGACTGATCCGTCGGATCCGCCTGATCTGCCCCACAAAGTACCCGGACTTTCCGCTCGGATCCCTCGCGCACTTGCGCACTCTTGAGCCAGAATCTGACCAGTGACTGCTCCCACCAAGATCCTTGCCTGCGCCCTCGCCGCTGCCGCGCTGCTCACCACCGGGTGCGGCACCACCGGCGGGTCTTCGCACGGGATCGATGAGGTCCATCTGTTCGGCCTTCCCGCCGCGCTCAACACGGACAACGTTCCCGGCCCAGACGCCTTTTCGGTCCGCGTCTTCGCCTCCAACTCAGAGATCGCCAAGGGAGTGGCCGTCCGGAAGGGAGCCTTGGAGATCGTCCTGTACGATGGCGGCTTCACCGCTGGTCAAACGACCGACGCCTTGCCGCTCCGGACCTGGTCCTTCACCCCGCAGCAACTGAAGGGTCTCGCCAACGAGAACCGCCTCGGCATCGGATATGAGTTCACGCTGCCCTGGGCCGGCACTCCTCCCAGACGCAACCGCGTCACCGTCGTCGCCCGTTACCGTCCGCCCTCCGGCCCTCCCGTGATCTCCGGTCCCGCCTCGATCACCCTGACCGTCCGCTGAACCAGTACCCCCTTCCTGGGACCGCGGGCGTCCCCGCCCGC
>CAMCFL010000039.1 GCA_945873715.1 Akkermansia muciniphila | reverse complement strand
GGGCCCCCTGACGCTGGTGGTTCCCCGCGGTCCCCGGATCCCCGACGGCGTGACCGGGGGAGGCGACACGGTGGGGATCCGATGGCCGTTCCATCCCTTCATGCAGGCGGTGATCCGTGCCTGCGGATTCCCGTTGGCCGCGCCGAGTGCGAACCTCTCGAACCAACTGTCACCGAGCAGCGCCTCCCATGTGATCGCGGGACTGGGGCAGCGCATTCCCCTGATCGTCGATGGGGGTGACTGCAATGTGGGCATCGAAAGCACCGTCGTGGATGTCACCGGTCCGGTACCAAGGATCCTGCGCCCGGGAATGATCAGTGTGGAGGAAATCGCCGACGCGTCGGGGTGTGGGGTCGCGGCGGATGACCAAGTGAAGCCCGCGGGCGTGCTTCGAAGTCCGGGCATGCTGGAGAAGCATTATTCCCCCCGTGCCCGACTGGTCGTGTGGCATTGGGCGGATGATCTGGATCTGGCACGGCAACTTCGCGGTGCGGGCGTGGAACCTTCCGATGCCTGGATCCTGGCGCATACCCGGCTTCCGACTTCCGGGAGATATCCCCATGCCATGATGATTCCCGCCGAACCCGAGGCCTTTGCGCGGGCGCTTTACGCCGAGTTGCATCGTTGTGACGACGGCGGGGCGCGGTTGATCGTGGTGGAAGCAGTGCCGGAGGGATCGGCGTGGGATGGGATCTCCGATCGGTTGCGTCGGGCGGGGGCAGGGGGAGTTTGAAGTTTCAAGAACCGGAGTTTCAAGGGGTCGGGCGGGCTGGGTGCATCTTGAGTTTGTCATGCGTGTAGGCCGCCTGCCCTCAGGCGGCGATGTGAAAACGCCCGCTGAGGGCAGCGGGCCTACATCCCTGACAACAAACTCAAGATGCACCTGGGCAGGCGTCCACTGCCATCCAGCCCGATCGTGTCACCCGCGATGGCTTGAATCTTGAAACTGAAATCTTCAGCCCGCCCCCGTCGAGGTCGAGCTCCATACCTTGCAGATACGATTTCAGAATGCGGCCGGGCAGGGGCTGATCCCCACTCTGGTCTTGCGTAATCGAGGGCTCCGAAGCACCCATATCGCATGACTGCTGTCCGATGCGCGCTTCTGGGCCGTCCTTCCCGAAAGGCGGCGTTTACCCTGATCGAACTTCTGGTGGTGATCGCCATCATTGCGATCCTCGCAGGCATGCTCCTGCCCGCCCTGGGCAAGGCCAAGAGCAAGGCTCAAGGGATTGCCTGCATGTCGAACACGAAGCAGTTGGCGTTGGCGTGGGTGGTTTACACCGGTGATTTCAACGACAAGGTTGCCAACAACTACGGGGTCTCCGAGACCGTCCAGGCGATCGACGTCGGGAGGCTCGACAACTGGGTCAACAACGTCATGACCTGGGGCGCGGGAACCGGCACGGCGGATCGCTCCGTCACCAACCAGGCGTGGGTGGCGAGCGGCGTTCTCGGCAAGTACACGGCGGCGGCCATCGGCATCTATCGCTGCCCTTCCGACAACAATCTGCACTCGAGCCAACGGGCCAAGGGCTATCGGCAGCGCAATCGCAGCCTCGCGATGAACTCGTTCTTCGGGCGATTCTCCATCGGCAATGACGCGACCGCCGGTGGTCGGAACTGGGGTTTCAATGATCGGATCCAGTTCCTCAAGCTCGGCGACTGCCCGGCTCCCTCGAAGACCTGGCTCTTCCTGGATGAACACGCCGATTCGATCAACGACGGGTACTTCATCAACAACTCCTCGGCGACCGCGTGGCAGGATATTCCCGCTTCCTATCACAATGGTGCCTGCGGCTTCTCCTTCGCCGATGGCCATTCGGAGATCAAACGCTGGCAGAGTCGGGCATCCAAATACACCCGGGTCCAGTTTTCGTATCCTTCGACCATCGCCTTCGACGGGCCTGGAAAGAATGACTTCGCGTGGTACCTGGAGCGCACCGGGTACATCGACGCGCGGACCGGACGCCGCGATTTCAATTACTGATCCCGAGCGGGAAGAGCCCGGGTGCGCGGGCGTTCTCGCCCGCTGCGTCGATTCCGGCAGATGGGGGATCGCCGCGGAGAAGAGGCGAAGCGGGGTTCAGCAGGGACTTCGACGAACCCAGGCGACCGGCGCTGCCCCTTGGCGCGCGAGCGTCTTGGAGTGCGCGCAGCGTCAGCTGCCGCTTTCGCCCGCTCCGCTGCGATAACGACTGACAGATCATCCTCGGAGTTCGCATGCCCCGCGAGGATCGGACTCCGCACGTCGCCGGGGCATGGGAACGCCCCCGATCTCCGCATCTCCCGCGACCAAAGCGGCAGTTGACGCTGCACGCACTCCAGGACGCTCTGCGCGAAGCCGATCCAGCGACCCAGGGTTTCGGCCTCGCGGAGCTCTTCCAGAAGAGGCCCCTGAAAAACAAAAAACCCCTGCCGGGTTACGGCAGGGGTTTGAAAGCCAAGTTCGATTAGAACTTGTAGATGACGTTCAGAGCGACGCTGACGTCGTTCTTCTCGCCATCAAACGCACGCAGGTTCGCGCCGCCGACAACGGTGTCCCAGCGCACTTCGACGCGGGTCACGACGTTGGCGAACAGGGCGTAATCCGCGGTACCGGTGACACCGACGACGGACTCGTCGTTGCCGGCATTGGTGGCGAACACGCCGCCGGAGCTGGTGGCGTACTCGAGGCGGGTGTTGAGCTTGAGCTTCTCGGTGGCCTGGAAGTTCAGGTACAGCGAGGTGGCGTTGCCGTAGCTGCCAGCGAAGGAGCCGTTGGCGAGGTAGTCATAGGCGGCGCCGACGGACAGTTCCTTGATCGGGGTCGCGAGCGAGCCGCCGACGTAGTAGGTCACGGGGTCGTTGTCGTTGCCGACTTGGAGACCCTTGACGATGCCCGCGTACAGAGCGGAACCGGCGAGCCATCCCATGCTCTCGGGCGCCTTGATCACGAGACCAGCCATGTAGGCTTTGTAGGACTCGAACCCGCGACGCATGTTGATCGTCGACCCGCCGGCACCAGCCGCAACAGCAGTGGCACCTGTGTTTGCAGTGTTGGCGACGCCGACGGAGGCGCCGAGCACGTCATTGAACTGGTAGGTCGCGAGGACGCCCTGGTGACCGAACGGCTCGAGGTTGTTGAAAGCCAGCGAGCGGCTGAAGTTGGGGTTGGCGTAGGAGTCAGTGACCTCGTAACCGACGATCGGGTCGAACTGACCGACCTTGAGGTCGATGCCATTGCCCACCGGGACGCGGAGGGCGATGTAGGCCTGCTTCAGGGCGATTTCACCACCGGCGCCACCGAGGCGACCGGGCATCACGCCAGCGTCAGGGCCGAACATGATCTCGGTCTTGTAGCCGGCGCTCCAGGTGCCTTCGTCGATCGGCTTCTCGAGCTGGACCTTGACGTAGTTGAGGTTGAAACCGTCCTGGCGGTCGGCCCTGGTGTTGGCGAAACGGTTCGCCACCGTGTTGCCGGTGCCGAGGTTCCAGATCGCCGAGGTGTCAACGAAGCCGCTCAGCGTGGTGCTGCTGAGCGCGGTGTTGACGGGGTGTGATTCTTCAGCCTGAGCGACGCTTGCGAGGCTCACCACGCCGGTGGCCGCGAGAGCAATGGTCCACTTGTTGAACTTCATCTTGTTCCTCCTGAGTTGTGTTACGCTGTTAACGACAATTTTATAACTGAAAAACAGGCCGAAAAACGGATCGGCCCGCCGCCGTAATGGCGCAGTGCAGCGCACATTGTTCCGCGACCGTCGGCAGTGCAACAGCATTTTTTGTTCTGCTGCCAACCGAGGGGTGCAGTTTGTTGTGGATGTAGGCCGCCTGCCCCCAGGCGGCGATGTGAAATCGCCCGCTGAGGGCAGCGGGCCTCCATTCGTGACAACAAACTCAAGATGCACCCCCAAACGAGGTGCGGGGCCGGGCTCAGCCTTTGACCTTCTCGCCGGGGCCGGGCTGCTCCACGCGGATGCGCGGAAACTGGTGCCGGATCTCGTCCTCCATCCAGGCGCGGGCGGGGCCATCGCCGTGGCCGAGGATGACCACCTTCGGATCCACGTTGCCGACCAGCGAGATCAGGTCCTCCCGATTGGCGTGGGCGGTCAGGTCGAAGTCTTCCAGTTGGCAACGTCGCTTGAGACGGCCGCCGGAATCGCTGAAGTGGAATTCGACGCCGGGCTTGCTCTTCTTGAGACGGCCGCCCGGGGCGTCGGGGTCGGCGTACCCCACGAAAAAGATTCCATGCCGCTCGTCGCCGGCCATGCGGACGGCGAGGTCGTGGGCAGCGGTGTTGGGGTTCATCATGCCCGCCGTCAGGACGAAGATGTGGCCGGTGGAGAGCTTCATGGATTGCACCAGATTGGGCGAGAGCACCCGCAGGTCGAGGGCCTCGGTGAGCTTGAGTCCGCTGAGGTTGCGGTTGGCCCGGTGGGATTCCAGATCGTAGATCTCGGTGAAGACCCGTCCGAGGCCGCCAATGAAGACCGGTTGGCGACGGATGCGCCCCTCTGCCATCCAGAGGGCCAGGGTCGCCAGGATTTCCTGGGTGCGTCCCAGGGCAAAGGCGGGGATCAGGACCGATCCCTTCCGCTTGAGGACATTGACGACGGATTCGGCCAGGCGCTCGATTTCGTCCTCGCGGGTGAATCCCCGGGGAACTTCCCGTGCGCCGCGGGTGGATTCCAGGATGAGGACATCGGCCCGCACCTCGCCGAACTCGGCCCGACGCAGGAGGGTCTGGTCGTGGAAGCAGACGTCTCCCGAGTAGAAAAGCGACTGCTTGGCACCGCGGACCAGGACCCCGGCGGAGCCGAGGGTGTGGCCGGCATCAAAGAACTCGATGGTGGGCAGGCGGCCGGCCGACTGGCGACGGTGGTGTGGAGCCCATTCGATGGGCCGGCGATAGCGGAAGCCCTGAAAGACGGCGGCGAAATCGTCGACTTCCTCGTGGGTGAACAGCGGGTACTCTCGGATCCCGAGTTCCTCCCGCTGACGTTCCATGACGTTGACGGAGTTGTGCAGGATCCGCTCGACCAGGAAATAGCTCAGCTCGGTCATCAACACGCTGGCGTGGGGGAACTGGCGGAGCGCGACCGGGAGGGCGCCCACATGATCGTGGTGGCAGTGGCTGATCACGATCGCGTCCACGGCGTCGGCGGCGAGCTTGCCCAGCAGGGGCAATCCCTCCCGACCCTCGCGTTTGGGATGGATGCCGGCATCCAACAGCAATCCGTGGCCTTCGAACTCGACGTGCCACGCGCTGGCGCCGATATCGGCGTCCGGATTGAGGTTTGTGATTTGCATTCTTTCCCCGATCAACGCACGGATCGGGCGGGGATCCAATCCGGAATCCGCCCCCTCACTGCTTCACGGTGTTGCCGGTCAGATCGGCGTCCTCCCAGCCCCGGCGACTGTGGTAGGCCCACCAGTCGTACTCATCCTTCATGCGTTTCTCCGGGCCGGCGTGGTTGTCGGCGAAGACCAGGTTGAGTCGGGTTCCGTGGGCGGACTTGTCCCAATTCCAGTAGGGAATCTCCCAAAGCAGGACCGCGCGGGTCGGGCTGAAGACGTCGGACTCACGTCGGCCGCTGACCGGGCGTTGGGTCTCGTAGCCGCCGGACTTGGTCAGGTAGATGTGATTCCAGATGTAGGTCACATGGTCGTTGTCGCGGAGAAGGTTGTTGAGCATGCCGATCGAGGCGTCCTTGGCCTTGATGCCGGAAGGACAGGTGAAGATGCCGGGCCGGGGCGTGGAGGTGACCCTGGTGGTGTAGTTCGAAGGCTTGTTCGAGTTGCGCGCCAGGTAACGCTCCAGCAGTTCGGGAAGCCATTTGCTGTCGGTGCGGAGAGCATGGTCGGTGCGCCAGGCCCGGCCCCAGTTCTGGACGAGGGGAAGCCGCTCGTTGGCGTCGGCGCTGTACAGGCTGGTGGCGAGTCCGACCTGTTTCAGGCTGTTGAGGCAATAGACCTCGTGGGCCTTGGATTTCGCCCGTCCGAGCGCGGGCAACAGCATGCCGGCAAGGATGGCGATGATCGCGATGACGACCAGCAGTTCGATGAGGGTGAATGCATCCTGGCTTCGAGAGGGGGTCATGATGGGAAGATACGGAAACCGGAGGGGGAGATGCCAGTTCCCAGTTGCCGGTTTCCGGTCAACGTTTCCGGGCCCCCTCCCATTTTCGGGCTCGCCGGGTGCGGCACTCCCCGCCACGTTTCGGGGCGTATGAAATGGTATCTCGCCGTTCTCAAACAATACGCCACTTTCTAGGGTCGGGCCGGTCGCTCCGAGTACTGGTTCTTCATCCTTTTCAATATCCTTGCCAGCATCGTGCTGGCGGTGGTCGATCTGCTGATCGGCAAGATGATCAACATGGAGGCCTTCGTCGGCCTCAGTGCTCTCTACACCCTGGCGGTACTGATCCCGTCCATTGCCGTCGGAGTTCGTCGCCTGCACGACCAGGGCAGGAGTGGATTCTTTCTGCTGTTGGCGTTCGTTCCCTGCGTGGGAGGGTTCATCGTCCTCTACTTCATGGTGCAACCCAGCACGGCGGGGGACAACGAGTACGGTCCGGAACCGGGCTCGGACCCGGCCTGAGTCGGCTTTCCTTGTCCAGACTGTCTAAATCTCCACCATGGAAGGGGCGTTGCGGTCCGGCGGCAACCGTTCCTGCGGTCCGCTGGTCAAGGGTGTGCAGACTGCGCGTGTTGTGTTTTGTGGCACGACGGTTGCGTCCATTGATCCCATTCACGAGTACCAATGACGGAACCTTCCGATTCCACGTGTTCCTCGCCCGTTCTGGACCTGCTGCGACAACTGCATGAATCGCTTGCGAGTCTGGATGACGGAGAGGTGGCCACCTACATCCCGGAGTTGTCCAAGGCGGACCCCAGTGCGTTTGGCATCTGTCTGGTGACGGCCAATGGAACGGTCTACGAAGTGGGCGACTCGGCGGTGCCCTTCACCATCCAGTCGGTTTCCAAGCCTTTCGTGTATGGGTTGGCGCTGGAGGACAATGGGCGAGGGCCCGTGCTGGAGAAGGTGGGAGTGGAACCGACCGGGGACGCCTTCAACTCCATCAGTCTCGAGGTCGGTACCGGAAGGCCGCGCAATCCGATGATCAACGCCGGAGCCATTGCGGCGGCCGGCCTGATCGGGGGAAAGGGGCGGGTGAACCGTTTCAAGCGCGTCCTCGAGATGCTCTCGCTCTATGCGGGTCGGCCTCTGGCAATGGACAGTTCGGTCTATCGGTCCGAGGACGAAACGGGGCACCGGAATCGGGCGATTGGCCACATGCTGCGCAACTACAGCATCCTGGAGGGAGATCCCATCGAGGCGGTCGATCTTTACTTCCGGCAGTGCTCGGTCTCGGTGACCTGTCGGGATCTGGGCATCATGGCGGCGACGCTGGCCAACCGGGGCGTCAATCCGGTGACTGGGCGGCAGGCGATCCGGGGTGAGTACGTGGAGAATGTCCTCAGCGTGATGGGATCCTGCGGCATGTACGACTATGCCGGCGAGTGGATGTACAAGGTCGGAATGCCGGCCAAGAGTGGCGTTGCCGGGGGGGTGATCGCCGTCCTGCCAGGTCAGGTGGGAATCGGGGTGTACTCACCGCGACTCGATGCCCGGGGCAACAGCGTCCGGGGGATCCGCGTCTGCGATGAACTGTCGCGGCACTGGGATCTCCACCTGCTGAACCGGCAGGCGGCGGGACGATCGACCATCCGACGCCAGTTCACCGGGGCTGAGCTCAATTCGAGTCGGGTCCGGACCGCCGAGGAATTGGTGGCGTTGCGGACGTCGGGTGGCAGCATCCGGGTCTTCCAGTTGCAGGGCCATCTGACGTTTGCCACGACCGAGGTGGTGGTGAACGAGATCATGGAGAACTTCACCCGCATCGAGCAGTTGGTTCTCGATCTCAGGCGGGTGCAGACCTTGAACGAGAGCGCGTGCCGTCTCTTCTGGCACCTGGTGTGCAAGCTCGGTGAGGCGGGCAAGCAGACCTTCTTCACCCATGCCGACCGGCATCCGCTCCTGCGCCGCTACTTCAAGGCCAAGCTGGGACGGCGCTGTGAGGAACTCTTCCGGGCTTACGAAGACAACGACCTTGCCCTGGAGGCCTGCGAGAACCGGGTCCTTTCCGACGTGCTTCCCGGACGGCGGACCGATCATCGGGTCCGGGCCGCGGAGTTCGAGCTGTGCCAGGGATTCGAACCCGAGGAGATCGAGACGTTTTCAGCCTGCCTGGTGTCCCGACCGTTCGAGTGTGGGGTCTCCATCATTTCGGTGGGAGAACGGGCCGCCGAATTGTATTTCCTGACCCGGGGTACGGTCAGTGTGATCGTTCCGACCCAGAGCGGCACCGCCCGCAGGTTGGCCACCTTTTCGGCCGGGATGTGCTTCGGCGAGATGGCCATGATCGATCGGGCACCGCGTTCGGCGACGATCGTGGCCGACTCGGATGTGGAGTGCGAATTCCTGAGTCTGGAGCGCTTTGATCATCTCCGGAAAACGGCCCCGGAGATCTGCATCAAGCTCCTGACCAACCTCAGTCGGTCCCTCTCGCAGAAGCTGCGCAAGGCCAACCGCGAACTGAGCGTCCTGGACTGATCGTGCTCAAGGCGCTTGCCAGCGCAGGATCACTTCCGAGGCGTCTGGCGGGACCGCCACACCGGTGCGCCGTCCCCCGGGCCAGATGATTTCCAGTGAGGTCGGACGCGGGCCGGTCCAGACGCCCTGCGGTCCGGTCACCTGCCGCGCCGGACCTGCTGAACCGGCGCGGAGCACCGCCGAGATTCCTGAAGGGTTCCCGGGTGGTCCTTCGATCCGGTATCGGAGTCCTCGGGAGCCGAGTGCATCCGATCGGACCGCGCTCCGTCCGTCGGCCGCCGTGAGGAGGAGATCGATTCGCCCGTCATGGTCGATATCCCCTGCGATCACCGTGCGCCAGCCGATGGTTCCGACGGGTTTCGTGGAGTGGACCAGATCCCATCCCCCGCGACGATCGGACCGAAGCCACTCGATGCTGGCTCCGTCGAGGCGGGATGATCCGGTGCCCAATCCATCGGCCTGGCTGGTGAGGAACAGGTCTTCGTGGCCGTCGGCATCCGAATCGAGGGTGGCCATTCCGAAGACGGGCGCGAACTGAACGGGGGCGGGGAGGAGGCTCGAGTGGAGTTGGCCATGATCGAGCCGGAGGATCATCGAACCGAGCTCACGGAGGGAGATGGCCGGATTCCGAAGAGGCCAGGAGGGGAGATCCGCCGCCGGGGTTCGTGCGAACGGAGCATGGGTGGTAAAATCGGTGGTCAGGGTGGGAAGCAATTCCCGGAATTCGCGGAAGTCCCGAAGCGGGACCGCCCCATCGATGGGTCCGTGGAGTTCGATCACCGCGCGGCGACCGTCGCTGGCATCGACCCCGGCCAGGTGGAGGCCTTGGGGGAGGAAACGTTGCCACGCCGTGTTGTGTCCCCAGCCGGACACGATGACTTCCAGCCTTCCATCGTTGTCGAGGTCCACGGCCATCAGTTGGTTCCAGAGGCCGGGAGCGGTCGCGGAAGGGGCGGATGGAACTTTCCTCCAACCCGTTTCCTGAAGCGACCAGGCACGAATGGGGTGCCCGTCCGAGGCCACGACGAGTTCCGGTCGCCCATCTCGATCCAGGTCGGCGATGAGGGCCGCGTGGACGGGGCCCATATCCTCAGCCGGGAGGGGTCTCTGGACCCACCGGGTTCCGTGCCAGCTCCAGAGTTGGGAGGGGGAGGCGAGGGGAAAGCGGGCAGGGTCGGACCCGGCACCGAAGAAGACATCCACGTGCCCGTCGGCATCGAGGTCGCCCTGCGCCAGGGCTCCGATGGAGGACGGGAGATGGGTGAGAGTACGGTGCATCGACCAGCGCGAATCAGCCCACCCGAGTTCGACCAGATCCGACTGGCCGGGGTGGGTGGACGGCAGGAAACCGAGGAGGTGGACTCCGGAGTCCGTCTGGTGAAATGCGACCGGGCCGCGCATTTCCGAGGCCTCGGATGGGAGTGGAAGTGGTCGCCATCCACCCTTGCCGTCATGGATGCGAATCACCGGCGTGTGACCGGTTCCGGTGCAGGTCACCCAGTCTTCCCAGCCATCGGCGTTCAGATCGCCCAACGCGGCGGAGGCATCCCGGTCGGCGGACCAGGGCATCCAGGCCGGAAGCGGCGCGGAAGACGAGGTGGGGGGAGTCGAATCCACCCACCGGATCTGGGCAGGAGCAAGCGCGGCAGGGGCAGGGGCGGGCGCGGGCGGCGGTCCGGCGTCTGGCTGCGTCAGGGTGTACTCGCAGCCGGGCTCCAGGCCTTCTGTCCGGCTGAGTGTTCCGTCGGGCCAATGGACTTCGAGAGTCACGCCCGCGCCGGTGGCAGCGGCAAAGACGCGGCGTGATTCGTCCCCGGACAGATAGCGGCCGCCGGCGGTGATTTCCTGGGGTTGTGGGATGGGGGTTCCGGCGAGACGGAGTCGCGCACCGACCGCGCTGGTGTTCGGGGCGCGGCCGCGGAGCAGGATGGCGATCCGGGGTGCCGCCGTGGTGTTGCGGAAAAGTCCAGGGGGAGCATTGAGGTTGGACGTGACGACATCCATGTCCCCGTCGTTGTCGAGATCGGCGAGGATCACGCCATGGGTGATGCCAACGCGGTCGAAGTGCCAACGGCTGGAGACGTCTTCGAAGGTGAGATCCCCGCGGTTTCGGAAAGCGACGGTGGGCGTGTGGAAGGGTGGATAGGTGGCTTCTGGGGAACCGCGCTGGCCACGGCGCCGGGCGCTGGCGATCCGCTCCGACACGTCGGCATCCTGCATGTCGAAGCCGTGCCCGGTTCCCAGCAGCAGGTCGGGATGGCCGTCCAGATCGACATCGGAGAAGACCGAGCCCCAGGTCCATTCGCTGGCTTCGACGCCCGCCAGGCAGGCGATCTCGGAGTAATGGCCGTCGCCCCGATTCCAGAAGAGCGTGTTTCGCGAGACCTGTGGACGGTCCTGGGTCTCATCCTCGGGATGGGCGGTAGGCCGGGCATTGGCTCGTTGAACCCGACGGCGGACGAGGCTCTGGCTGAGCATGTCGGAAACAAAGAGATCCAGGCGGCCATCGCCGTCGATGTCCGCGGCGTCTGCGGCCATCGATGCCCAACTGGTGTGGTGGAGTGTGTCCGCGGGCGCGGCCCGGAAATTGCCGTGTCCGTCGTTCAACCAGAAACGGTCCGGGGTGGCGAAGTCATTGCACACGTACAGATCGGGGTCGCCATCGTCATCCAGGTCACGGATCAGGACGGAGAGTCCCCAGTCGCGGGGCGGTTCGGAGAGGGGGGAGCCATCGGCGTTGCGGAACCGTCCCGAGGTCCACGATTGCAGGGCGAAATGCCCCTTGCCGTCGTTGAGATAGAGCGAATCGGGTTCGCCGAGCTCAATCAGGGATCCCTTACCCCCCGGTTGGGTGTGAACGAGGAATCGGTCCTCAAATCCTGCGGCCGGAACGAGTCGGCCGTTGACCTTTCGGATTGAGACCGGGATGGGATTGTCGCGGACGGTGGCGGTTCGGTACTGGGTCACGTAGAGGTCGAGGTCACCGTCTGCGTCCAGGTCCGCCAGGGCGAGCGAGTGGGTTCCGCCATTCCGGAGCAGTCCGGATTCGGGTGCTTCGATGAATCCCGCCTTGCCATCGTTGAGGAAGAGACGGGTACCGCTGCCAAGCGCGTTGAGGAAGAGGTCGAGGTCTCCGTCCCCATCGGCATCCGCAGAGGCCACTCCGGTACAGGCAAGATCGGGGAGATGGGCGGCACCCGCAGGAACCGGTTGGAAGCGCCAGCCGCCCAGATTGCGGAACAGTCGGTTCCCACCCCGAAGGCTGCAAAAAAAGAGGTCCACCCAACCGTCCTGGTCGAAATCGCCGGCGGCCACGCCCGATCCATTGAGCAGGATCTGGTTCCGGAGCGCGTCTGTCAGGGGCAGGGCGTTGGTGAAGCCGATGCCGGCACCGATGGCCTCGATCGGCTCAAAGCCAGCGGGAGCGGGAGCTGGGACGGGCAGGACGCGGACGGCGATCTGCGGTGCCGCGTGGGCAATGGCAACGAGCAGGGACAC
>CAMCFL010000038.1 GCA_945873715.1 Akkermansia muciniphila | reverse complement strand
TCAGCCCATCCAACTGGACGTCATCCAGCGCCTGCCCTCGGTTCAACGCCTCCGTCTTCAAACGCCCTGCCGCCCGGTCCAGATCGACCCGGCGGATCTCCAATCCCCGCCCACGAACGATCACCTCGTCCGGTTCGGCCGCCCAGCCCGCACCAACCGCACAGGTCAGGACCCACAGCCAACACGCCATCACACGCAACTTCACCCACGCAGGCTAATGGACGCGGCCTGCCCGGCGCAATCCGGGCATCGCCCCGTCCAGTGGCGTGGGTGCATCTCGAGTGGGTCATGCCTGTAGGCCGCCTGCCCTCAGGCGGCGATGAGGCAACGCCCGCTGAGGGCAGCGGGCCTACCACCGTGACAACAAACTCAAGCTGCACCCCAATGACTTCTCCATGATTGGGCTGGTCACGGCTCCCCCAACCGCTAACCAGTTGCCATGTCCGAGACGGAACAGACCCTCCTGCTGACCCTGCGCTCCCTGGAGACGGCGGCCGCCCAACGCGGCAATGTCGTCCCCCTGCTCTCCGAACTGGATCGGCTGACCCGATCCCTCCCTCCCGGCAGCAATGCCGACCTGCTGCATTACCTGCACAAACGTTCCTACGAAAAGGCCCGTCTCCTGTTGGAAGGATTCGACCCCGAGAGCGGCGCATGCCCCCGCTGAACCCACGATGAGTCCCACCGATCCGATCGCTGCCATCGCCACTCCCCCGGGAACCGGGGGCCTGGCCGTCATCCGGGTGTCCGGGCGGACCGCCATCGCCCTGGCGGACACCTTCTTCCGCCCCAGCGGGCCCGCATCACCCCCGCCCTCGGAGTGCGCAACCCACACCGTTCACCACGGCCATGTGATCCACGCGGGCCGGAAGATCGATGAAGTGCTTGTGACCGTGTTCCGAGCGCCCCGGACTTTCACCCGGGAGGACACCATCGAGGTCGGATGCCATGGGGGAGCCATCGTCACCCGGCAGGTGTTGGAAGCCATCCTGGCGGCCGGAGCCCGTCATGCGGAACCGGGCGAGTTCACGCGTCGGGCATTCCTGAACGGCCGCATCGACCTGACCCAGGCCGAGGCCGTGGCCGATCTCATCCATGCCCGGACCGAACGGGCCGCCGACGCCGCCAACGCCCAACTCGCCGGGCATCTCAGCCGTCAGATCGACCCGCTCCGCGACGATCTCATGCTGGTGCTCGCCCACGTCGAGGCGCACCTGGATTTCCCGGATGAAGACATCGCCCCGGAAACCACGGCCCGCCTGCTGGAACGGGTGGAGAAAGCCTCGGCGCAGTGCGAACGACTGCTCCGCACCGCTCCCGAGGGTCAACTGCTCCGCAGCGGCGCACGTGCGGCGCTCGTGGGTCCGCCCAACGCCGGCAAATCCAGCCTGCTCAATGCCCTTCTTGGACAGGATCGCGCGATCGTCTCACCCGTCGCCGGCACCACCCGCGACACCATCGAGGAGACGGCCAACATCGGCGGATTCCCCGTGGTGTTCGTCGATACCGCCGGCCTGCGGGAATCCGGGGACACGATCGAAGCCGAAGGGATCCGACGAAGCCACGAGGCCGCCCGGGCCGCCGACGTGTTGCTGGAGTTGGTGGACCTCTCCTCCCCTCCTGCGCCGACGATCGCCCCGGTGTTCCATCCTCTCCCGCCGGGACGACGCCTCCGGATCGGCAACAAGAGCGACCTCCCGATCGATCCCGCCTACCACGCGATTCCGGCGAACGATCTGATCCGGATCAGCTGTCGTACCGGCGAAGGACTTCCCGCCTTGCGGGAACGCATTCGCCAAAGCCTGCTGGAAGGGGCCGCTTCCTCGGAATCCGCGAGCGTCGCCGTCAACGCCCGGCATCAGGATGCCCTGCGCCGGACCCAGGAGGCTCTCGATCGGGCTGGAAGCGCGATGATCGCCGGGGCGAGTCTGGATCTGATCGCGCTGGACCTGCGGATCGCCGTGGGAGCCATCGGCGAGATCGTGGGAAAGACCACGACCGAAGATCTCCTCGACCGGATCTTCAGCACGTTCTGTCTGGGCAAATGAAAAAGCGCCCGCCGGAAAGGCGGGCGCGATTCGAAAACAACCTGAAAACCCTCCCGAGGATCAGCCGTTGTTGCCGATGGCCTCGACGGGACAGCCTTCCATGGCTTCCTTACAGGCGGCTTCCTCCTCCGGGTTCTCCGGTTGCTTGAAGACGAAGGAGTACCCGCCTTCGTCGTAACGGGTGTAGTTCTTGGGTGCGGTTTCGCGGCACAGGTCGCAATCAATGCACTGATTGTCGACGAAATACTTGCCAACGATGTTCTGAGAGTAGCGGTTTGCCAGATCTGCCATAGACGACGTCAATTTTTGACCGCGGATTTATGCTGGCCCAACCCCCGGGTCGCAAGTGGCATTTTCGGGAGCCCCCCCGGCGGGACGATCTCCGCGAGTCCGTGACCTCCCTCCGGAGGGGGATCTCCGCGAGTCCGTGACCTGCCCCCGGTTGGGAAACGGGAATCTGGCGACTGGGAACTGGGTTCTTCCCTCAGCAAAACCAATTGCCGGGTTGAAATGAGGACGAGCGCGACGCATTTTGACCTCAGCCATGAAGTTCATCCTGTCGACGCACAACGTCACTCTGACCGACGCCATCGAGCAGCACGTGCTCGAACGGCTCGAGAAGCTCGATCACATCGACCGCTGGTTGCTGGATGCCCGTGTCACCCTCGAGAAGGATCACATCGCCCATTCCCCCGAAAAGCAGTTCAAGTGCGGCATCCGCATCGGGATCCGCGGCAATGATCTCTACGCCGAGGACCGCTGCGCCGATCTCTACGCGGCAATCGATGCCACCATCAAGAAGCTCGAGGGCCAGATCCGGCGCAAACACAGCAAGACCAAGGCACGCACCCACAAGGTTGCCGCCCGCGCCAAGGAAACCCGTCGGGTGGTCTGAAGGGCCTTCCTTTCCCCGGTTCATCCAGGCGGGCCTTGCGGCCCGCCTTCTTTCTATCAATCCCCCCCGTTCCATCCTCCTCCGCGCCCGGCATGTCGTTCCGGTCGCCTCCCCGGTCCTCCCGGACGGTGCCCTCCGCATCGCAGGCAATCGCCTCCGCTGGGTTGGCCCCTGGCCGGACGCCCAACCGGGAGCCGACGAGGAAGTGATCGATCTCGGCGACGCCATCCTCCTGCCCGGGTTGGTGAATGCCCATTGTCACCTCGACTACACCGATCTCCTCGGACAATTGGCCCCGCCCAGAACCTTCCCCGACTGGATCAAGTCCATCCTCGCCGCCAAGTCGTCCTGGACGGAAGCCGACTTCGTCCGCTCCTGGTTGCACGGTGCCCGACAACTGCTGGATCACGGCACCACCACCGTCGCCAACATCGAGGCCCAGCCCCACGCCCTCGCCCTGCTCCGCGAGTCCACCCCGCTCCGGATCCACTCCTTCCTCGAACTCACCGGGGTTCGACTCCGTCGCGAACCCGCCTCCATCCTCGACGAGGCGGAGGCCCTCCTCGACTCCCTCCCACCCCATCCGGGAGGAGTCGGAATCTCCCCACACGCTCCCTACTCGACCGTTCCAGAACTGCTCCGAC
Organism: Akkermansia muciniphila; assembly: GCA_945873715.1. Lineage (GTDB taxonomy): Bacteria > Verrucomicrobiota > Verrucomicrobiia > Limisphaerales > UBA9464 > UBA6176. The sequence continues at coordinate 8,602 of CAMCFL010000038.1, read as the reverse complement.
TCTCCGCCGAACACGCCCGACGCCGCGGCTGGCGGCTGACCACCCACCTCGCCGAATCCCGCGAGGAGTTCGACATGTTCATGTACCGCCGTGGGCCCATGTACGAATGGCTCCGCCACCAGCGGCCCGATGACGATTGCGGCCAGGGTTCCCCCATCCAGCATGCCGCCCGCCACGGTTTGCTCGGGCCCGACTTCCTCGCCGTCCACGTCAATTACCTGTGGGACGACGACGCCCGACTCCTCGCCCACCACGGAACCTCGGTCGTTCACTGTCCCCGTTCACACGCCTACTTTCGCCATCAACGCTTTCCCGGCCAATGCCTGGCGGCCGCCGGGGTCAACCTGTGCCTGGGAACCGATTCGCTCGCCAGCACCCGCCTCGGCATCGGCACGCGGCCCGAGCTCTCCCTGTTCGCCGAGATGGCCGAACTCGCCGCACGCGATGACACCGTGGATCCCGCCGAACTGGTCCGACGCGCGACCCTGAACGGGGCCATCGCCCTCGGTCTCGACCACGAACTCGGCACCCTGCAACCCGGGTTGCTGGCCGATCTCTGCGCCATTCCCGGCCGCGTCGGCGACGCCGACGTACACGATGCCATCGTCCATCACCGGGGCCCGGTGACGACGACCTGGATCGGCGGCGCACCGGCCGCCCATGCGCCCGGCTCGGCCATCACTCCCCAGCACGCGTGAGCGCCCCGGCAGAACGCCCCGCGGTCCTGATCACCGGTGCCGCCGGAACCCTGGGGACCGCGCTGGTATCCGCCTTCACCTCTGCCCACTGGACCGTCTTCGTCGGGGTCCACCGCACCTCGCTCCCGGCACCACCCCCCGGTTGCATCCCGATCCCATTGGAGGTCTCGAACACCGCCGCCTGGACCCGCGCCGCAGAAACCATCGGCGACCAGGTCCCCTTCCTGGACGTCCTCATCCACAACGCCGGGATCTCCGAGGATTCCCTGCTGACCTCGACTCCCGTGGACGCCTGGGACCGGACGATGTCCGTCAACCTTCGCCCGGCCGCCGTGGGAACCCGGGAGCTCCTCCCCCGGCTCCGCTGCCCGCATGGTTCGCATGTGGTGTTCGTTTCCAGTCTGGCCAGCCGGGCCGGCGGCAGCGGTCAATCCGTCTATGCCGCGTCCAAGGCCGCGCTGATCGGACTGGCCCAATCCCTCGCCCGCGAGCTCGCCCCGGAGGGCATCCGGGTCAACACGGTCTTCCCCGGGGTCCTGCCCGGCCCGATGACCGACGCGCTCTCCCCGCTCGCACGCGAACGGCTGATCGCAGCCAACCTGCTCCACACCCTCAACGACCCGATCGAAGTCGCCCGCTTCATCGCCTTCCTCGTCACCACCCGGAACATCTCCGGCCAGGTCTTCCACCTCGACTCCCGCGTGAGCGCGTGGGCCTGAGGTGTCAGCGTTATGAGGATCCTCGCCTGTTCATCACCCGACTGGGTGCCCTTTGCTGAGGCGCGGGCATTGCAGCGGAATTTTCCATCCGCCGCCGAACTTCGCGAGCGTTCGACTTCCATTCCCTTGGGCGTCACCGGGCCGATCTCTGGTTGGAACACCCTTTTCCTCTTCGACTACCAGGTTTTCCCAGAGTCGATCCTGCAATTCGACGCCGAGTGGCGTCACGCCGGACGGGCGATGGCTGTGGGCGACATCATCGTTCAGCGCGCCCTGTTTCCGCCGATCGGCCGAGGGATCTGCCTCCAGTTCGCGGTTCGAGTCACGCGCCTGATCCACGAAGATCATCGGCTTGGCTTCGCCTACGAAACCCTCGCCGGACACGCGGAAAGCGGTGTCTCCGAATTCTTCTTCGAGGAACGCGCGACCGGACTTCATTTCACCATCCACACGCGGTCCCGACCCGCGCACTGGGGCAGTCGGTTGGTTCGCCACGTTTTCACGGATCCGTACCAGGCATGGTGCACGAGGAATGCACTCGCGAATGTGCGCCGCACCTTCGACGAAGCCAACGCGACGCGAGTCTGAGAAGGCGCGCCGTTCACGTCTGGAGACCGCTCCCGATGCGCGACATGAATGCCATCCCATTTCCCAGGCGGACTCCGTGTCCGGGTGCCACCCATTGCCCGGGTCCCGACCCGCAGTTTTGACCGCGGATCGCGCGGATATCACGGATAGGGACACCCGATGGCAGATGCCCCTCTCGCTTCGCCCCTGCGTCCATCCACGCGATCCGCGGTGCACTTTCGCGTGAGCCGTCCCACCAAATGAACGCCGGCCCCTCACAGGGTGGGCGGAATTCGGATTCGTCCCAGGGGCTGACCCCGTGACGGAGTCCGATCCCATCCGCGTTGATCCGCGCGATCCGCGGTAAAACTTCTTCGCTCCCTCGGACGCTTGGGACGCACGATGCCGGGTGCGCATCTGAACTCTGGCAACCGGCAGCGGGATTCTCCACGCTCTTCCGATGCCCCTGCTTCTCGACCGCAAGACGCAGCCGCAATACGACGTGATTGTCGTCGGTTCCGGTGCCGCTGGCGGACAGACCGCCTACACCCTCGCCCAGGCGGGGGCGAAAGTCCTCCTCCTGGAGGCCGGAAGGAATTACGAGCCTCCCCGCGAGACCCCGATGTTCAACATCAACGGGACGGCTCCCCTGCGCGGCGCGCCCACTCCCGACAAACACTTTGGTTTCTATGACGCCACCGTCGACGGCGGATGGACCGTTCCCGGGGAACCCTACACCTCGCGTCGGACGGACGATGCGAGCGGCAAGTTCCATGTCGCCCGTGACTGGCAGGCGGTGGGTTCAAAACAGGAATGGATCTGGTGGCGCCCCCGCATGCTGGGGGGGCGAGCCAACCACTGGGGACGCATCTCGCTGCGGATGGGCCAATACGATTTCAAGCCAAAGTCCCGCGACGGCCTCGGGTTGGACTGGCCTCTCGACTACAAGGATCTCGCACCGTACTACGACAAGGTCGAGGCGTTGATCGGGGTCTACGGTGCCAACCAGACCCCGGAGCTGGAGAACACCCCCAATTCCTCCCCCGGCGTCCTCCTTCCGCCCCCGAAGCCCCGCGGGTACGAACTCCTCATCCAGAAGCACTGCGGCAAGCTGGGCATTCCCGTCATCCCGGCGCACATCGCCATCAAGTCGGCCCACCCCAACTACCAGAAGCACGCCGAACTCCTGCACCCGGGTGATCCCAAGGCCCAGAAGATCTACTCGGACGACGCCAAGAAGCGGCTCCCCTGCTTCTGGTCCACGCCCTGCGGCCGCGGCTGCAACATCCGGGCGAACTACCAACCCACCACCGTCCACATCCCGCCCGCCCTCGCGACCGGCAATCTCGACATCATCACCGACGCCATGGTCCGCGAGGTGACCGTCGATGACCGCGGCCGTGCCACCGGCGTCCATTACGTGGACAAACCCAGCAAGTCCGATCGTCACGTCAAGGCACGGGTCGTGGTGCTGGCCGCCTCCGGCTGTGAATCCGCCCGCATCCTGCTCAATTCAAGGAGCGCACGGTTCCCCAACGGAGTCGGCAATTCCTCGGGGAAACTCGGTCGCTACCTGATGGACACCGTCGGCGCCCAGCTTCAAGGCCAGATTCCCGCCCTGGAAAATCTGCCGGCGTGGAACGATGAAGGTGCCGGTACCGCCATGCATCTGTACACGCCCTGGTGGCTGTACAAGGAACAGCTCGCCGGCCAACTCGGATTCGCCCGCGGGTATCACATCGAGATCAGCGGCGGACGTCAGATGCCGGCAGTGGGCTCGTTCAACTGGCTGACCGAATCCAACAACGGTGCCTACGGAAAGCAGCTCAAGGCCGATGCCCGACGTTACTACGGCTCGGTGATCACGCTGGCCGGCCGGGGTGAGATGATCCCCAACGACAAATCGTTCTGTGAGATCGATCCTGAGGTGAAGGACCAATGGGGAATCCCGGTCCTGCGCTTTCAGTTCGGCTGGACCGAACACGAGATCAAGCAGGCCGCCCACATGCACCAGACCTTCAAGGACATCATCGAGAACATGGGTGGCCGGATCCTTGGCACTCCCCAGGCCGACGGCAAAAAGGCCATCTACGCTGGCGGCGCCATCATCCACGAGGTCGGCACCACCTGCATCGGAAGCTCTCCCAAGGACTCCGTGCTCAATCAATGGTGCCAGTCGTGGGACATCCCCAACCTCTTCGTCACCGACGGTGGCCCGTTCGTTTCCAACGCCGACAAGAATCCCACCCTGTCGATCATGGCCCTCGCCTGGCGCGCCTCCGACCACCTGCTCGCCGAACTCAAGAAGGGCAATCTCTAACCCTCACCCGCATGACTCCTGAAATCTCCCGTCGCGAGGCCCTGCAATGGATCGCCTCCGCCACCGTGCTGATGGCCGCACAACCAGGTGCCGTGGCCGCCGACTCCGCCGCCCCGGCCAGCACCCCTTCCGGCAAGCCCTACGGAACCGATCCCAATCTCCTCAAGAGCTACAAACCTGGTGAACTCTGGCCGCTCACCTTCTCCGAAGGCCAACGCCGGACCGTGACCGCGCTGGTGGATCTCATCCTGCCCGCCGACGACCGCTCCCCCGCAGCGAGCACCGTGGGCGTTCCGGCGTTCATCGATGAATGGGTCAGTGCTCCCTACGCCACCCAACAAGCTGACCGACCGGTCCTGCTCGACGGACTCCAGTGGCTGGAAGCGGAGAGTCGGAAGCGTTTCGAGGCGGACTTCGCCGCCCTCACCGCCGCCCAGCAATCGCAGATCGCCGACGCCATCTGCCACCTCCCCGCCGCCAAGCCGGGCTTCGAGACCGCCGCGAAGTTCTTCCATCTTTTCCGCAACCTGACCCTCGGCGGTTACTACACCTCGCCCGTGGGAATGAAGGACGTCGGGTTCATCGGAAACGTTGCCCGCACCCGCTTCGATGGACCGCCTCCGGAAGTCCTGGCAAAGCTGGGAATTGGGAAGCCCTAGGCCACGGGTGCATCTTGAGTTTGTTGTCAGGGATGTAGGCCCGCTGCCCTCAGCGGGCGCTTTCACATCACCGCCTGAGGGCAGGCGGCTACACCCATGACAAACTCAAGCTGCGCCCATGCGCCGGCCGTCCCTCGAATCCACATTGCTGGTCCCACAGGCAGTGGGGTACCGTCTCCCCATGGCTTCTTTGCTCGATCGCATCACGGTCAACCCGAAGCAGTGCGGAGGTCGTCCGTGCGTGCGTGGGATGCGCATTCGAGTCAGCGATATCCTCGACCTGTTTGCCGCTGGCCTTGATGCCGCACGAATCCTTGAGGAGATGCCCGATCTTGAACCGGATGACGTGAAAGCCTGTCTCGCATACGCACGCCGCCGGATCGACCACCCCCTTCTAGCTGCATGACGCTCTGGGTGGACGCCCAACTCTCGCCTCGACTCGCCCGCTGGATTGCCACGAACCACCCGATCACGGCGCTGCCCCTCCGGGACCTTGGCTTACGGGACGCCTGCGACGAGGAGATCTTCGCTGCGGCACGGGCAGCGGATGCGGTCGTGCTTACCAAGGACAGCGACTTTGTGCGCTTGCTGGAGAATCATGGTAGCCCGCCCAAAGTCCTGTGGCTCACCTGTGGCAACACGTCTGAAGCCGCCTTGATGGCGATCCTTTCGCAGCATCTTGTGACCGCTCTTGGGATGCTGCGCAGCGGGGAGGATCTGGTGGAGATCGGTTCTCCGTAGTCTCAGCGGTACGAATCCGCCCCGCAGAAAAGGGATCCTTCACATCCAACGCCCGCGTCACACAGGGAAAAACAGTGACGCTGGTGTCGATCCACGGTCTCACGTAGGCACTTCCCTCGGTCCATGAAGCCCCGCCTCCCCTCCCCCCTCAGCCTCGCCGTCTTGGTAGCGTGCCTACCCTGTCCGACGATGTGGCAGGCAATGGCGGGCGCCCCGACGGATACCGAACGCATCGAAGCCGTCCTGACTGGCCGGGAACACCACTATGCCTCGACCCGCAATGGGCTCTACCGGGCCTCGGTCTCGGCCGACGCCTGGGAACGCGTCCCGATCCCCGAGTCCATGCCCCGCGGCGGCAGCATGACGGGAAACACCGACGGCGAAGGGGACCTCTATTACTACGCGGTCCGGGGCTACCAACCGCCCCGGGTCCAGGGGGACCAGCCCATTCCGCTTCCAGTGCCAACACAGTGGATTTACGGCCTCTACCGCAAGCCAACCAGGAACGATGCGTGGGAACTGGCCTCACGCGACGGAGGTTTCCAGCACGTCCTTGCCTTCGGCGGTCGCGTGTTTGCGATTACGGCGAGCCCGACCGATCCCGGCACACCTCGACGGATTCTCGAATCCACGGATCGCGGATCCACCTGGCGGGCCCTGCCCGCGACCCCGGCACACGCCGACTCCCCCAACGGCCTGTTTCCCGATCCCGCGCATCCGGACCAGGTCTGCGTGTACGCCGACGGCCTCCGTCGATTGATCCTCCACGCACCGGACCCGACCTATCAATGGGAGGTCGAAAAGCCCTCGGCTTGGGCAGGCCGTCGGAAGTCCGGTGAAAGAATCTTCCTCAGTCCCGAGGAACACCGGAACGGGGTCCCGGTGATCCATGCCACGTTGGGTGAGTTCCTCCGGATGCCCCGCGAGGTTCGGCCGGCGCTGAACCCGCCCCTCCTCCCCGGCATCTGGATCGAACTGGGCCCGGAACGGACGTTCCGGACCGATGCCGATGTCGTCCTCACGGTGCAGTTTTGTACCGGACCCGGATTCCCAGCGGGTTCATCCAGGGAGTTTGTGGATGTGACCGACGGCATCGAGCTGTGGAACCTTCGCCGGATCACCCCCTCCCGCCGTGCGGAAGGGTTTCCGACCGCAGGTTCATCCATCGCCGCACGGCAATCCCCGTCCTGGCACTCGGAACCGCTGCGTCCGAACGACCGGAGGCTCCGGACCCTCAACCTGTCGAGAATGGCTCCGTTCCAGGAACCCGGACGCCACCAAATCCAGATTAGCTACGACAGCACCGCCGTCTCGCGGGGCAAGCCTCGGGAATGGTCGATGGAAATGGTCAGCCCCGTGATCGAGATCGAAGTGAAGTAAGGGACCGTTCCATCCCCCGGATCGTCGCAGGGATCCCAACCGGCTACGTATCAACACGTATTCGGGTTTCCATCGATCTGGCCTCTAGTGGTACCCAAGGGCAGCCGCCGTAGGCGGAGGGGACCATTGCCGGCCCTTCCGTCTCCGACGGCGCCTCCATTTCCGAATGAAATCAGTCGTGAAGCACTCGCTTTTTGCCGTCATTGGCTTCGGCCTTCTCTTCCTCACCGGTCGTGCCGAAACACTGACCTGGACCAACACCGTCGGTGGATCGTGGAATCAGGCCGCCAACTGGTCGCCCAACAAGGTCCCCGTCGCGGCCGACACCGCCCAGATCACCACCCCCGGCACCTACCTGGTCACGATCGACACCCCCGCGAGTGTCACCCAACTGACGGTGGGGGCCGCGTCCGGGACCCAGTCCGTCCGGATCACCCCCGCGGGTTCCATCACCCTGACCGGCGCGTCCAGCTTCGCGACCAACACCGTCTTTGACTGGAACGGCGGCACCCTCGCCGGAGCCGGCACCTTCAACTTCGCGGGAACGGTGACCCTGACCGGCACCGGTGACCGGGCCATCGACACCACCCGCATCACCACGACCGGAACCACCACCTGGTCCGGGACCGGCCGACTCCTCGGCTACTACGCCGGAAGCTGGCTGCAGGCGGGCAGCCTGAACGTCACCGTCCCGACGACCTTGGTCTGGGCCGGATACGGTGGCGGCCCGGCGTTCATCAATTCCGGTTCGGTCTCGTTCACCACCAACTTCACCTTCTCCTCCGCCAACGTCACCAACCTCAACGCCTGGTCCCACGCCGGCGGTGAAATGTCGGTGGTGAACTCCAACTTCCGTCACGCCGGCAACGCCACCCTCGGTGCCAACGCCATCCTCGGTCTCGACGGCGGCACGATCGCCTCCATCGAAGGCCCCATCACCGCCCCGGCCAACGCCCTGCGCTTCCGCGGCTCCGATGCTTCCCTCCGCACCAAGGACCTGTTCACGCCCTCGCTCTGGCAGTCCGCCGGCACCGTCCGTCAACTCACCAACGTCACCGTCGCCCGCTACAACCAGTCCGGTGGCACCTGGGTGATGTCGACCCCGTCGAGCATCGCCAACTACGCCCTCACCAGCGGCGAATTCCGCGGCCAGGCGTTGGTCGCCACCAACGTCTGGTGGCTTGCAGGCAGTATCAACCGAGACGGCGACGGCTCCCTCCCAGTCCTCACCGTTCCCGCCGGCGGACTCCTCGCCCTCAGCACCACCGCCGATCACAACCTTTCCACCTACGACGCCAGCAAGCCCGGTCACGTGCGGGTCGCCGGCACCTTCACCTGGGCCAACGACAGCCGCATCCTGGGCAGCTACGGTTCCCGGCTCGAACTCCTCGGCACCTCGACCATCTCCGGTCAGGCCACCTTCGTCTGGGCCGGCTACGGCGCGGGCCCAGCCTTCGTCAATTCCGGTTCGGTCTCGTTCACCACCAACTTCACCTTCTCCTCCGCCAACGTCACCAA